>DAHXMR010000063.1 GCA_027371655.1 Microcaldota archaeon | reverse complement strand
GCGCCGCGATCAACACGATTGCCGCGGGGCACTCGTAGACTTCGCGGGTCTTCAAGCCCACCACGCGGTCTTCCACGTGGTCCACCCTGTCCAAGCAGAAGAACTACAGCGTTGACGAGAACCTTTGGGGCCGCTCGATAGAGGGCCACTGGCTTGAGGACCCGTTCGCACAGCCGCGCGAAGACGCGTTCGCATGGACTGCGGCTGCCAAAAGCGCGCCGGATGAGCCAGCCTATGTGGAAATAGAATTCGAGGGGGGGGTTCCCAAAAAAATATCGTGGGACTCCGATTCGAAGGAAGTTGGAAAAGGAAGCGAAACCTCGCCTCTTGCGATAATCGGGTCCCTCAACAAAATCGCGGGAATGAACGGCGTGGGCAGGGTGGACCACGTGGAAGACCGCGTGGTGGGCTTGAAGACCCGCGAAGTCTACGAGTGCCCCGCGGCAATCGTGTTGATCGCGGCGCACAAGGACTTGGAAAAGCTGGTGCTGACCAAGCGCGAGCTGGACTTCAAACGCGAAGTTGACGCGCAGTGGGCGGAAATGGCGTACAACGGGCTTTGGATGGACCCGTTCAAATCCGATCTTGACGCGTTCATAGAAAAAACCTCGCAGCGCGTGAACGGCGCGGTCAGGTTGAAGCTGTTCAAGGGCGCGTGCACCGTGGTTGGCCGCAGGTCGCCAAACGCGCTTTACGACGAGAATCTGGCTACTTACGGGGTCAACAGCTCGTTTGACCAAACTAATTCCAAGGGGTTCATAGAGCTGTACGGGCTGCAGACCAGGATGGCAAGCGCCATCCAGAAGGCAGAAAAGACGTGAATCCTTAATTACCAAGTGATGTGATTTGCCGAAAATGCTTTGGGGCGGCCGCTTCGAAAAAAGCCCGGCGCCGCTTTTGCTGGAGTACACTTCAGCCGACGACTTGGCGTGCGACCAGCAGCTTTTGCCATACGATGTGCTCGGAAGCAGGGCGCACGTGCGCATGCTTGAAAAACAAGGGCTGATTGGCAAGGCCCAGGCGCAGGCGATTGCAATCGCGC
>DAHXMR010000059.1 GCA_027371655.1 Microcaldota archaeon | reverse complement strand
CCTGCCAATCGAGTAAATGTTGTCAATGCCGTTCAGGTACGAAAGCACGGTTGCGAGGTTTTTTTGGTAATCGACATCGTATACGGGGTAGCCGTTTTCCACGCGCTTGGTGAAAAATTCGGTCGCCTCCGACGCCTTGGCGATGCCCGCCTTTTCCAGGTCGGAAAGCACGCGTTTTTCCAACTCATCATCAGGCGCGTTCCAGAAACCTGCCTTTGGCGGGCAGGTTATTTCCGCGCAAAGCACAGTCTTGCCTTCCGGGACCATTTCGGGGCTGAACGACTTCTGCTCGAAAATGCGGTTGAAGACGAATTCCTCCTCCGGGAAAAAGAGCCAGTTGTCGTCGAAAAGCCTGTTTTTTTCGAAAACAACGTAGGCCAAAACCAAGTCACGGTGCTTGAGGCCCCTTGCGGCTGCCAAAACGCTTTCCGGGGGCTTGGGGTCAATCAACTCAAGCAAGGCAAGTATTGGGATTGTTGAAACGAGGCTTCCGTCGCCCACTTCGAGGGATTTTTTGCCGAAGGACACGGAGGCAACGCGGTTGCCGCGGACCAGGATTTTTTCGGGAGCTGATTCAAGCAGCATTTTTCCCCCGTTTTTCCCGAATTCCTCATTCATGCGCTCGGAAAGCCGGCACACGCCGTGCTTGGGGTAGTAAAACTCCTTTGCGCTTATCTCGGGCTTGCCCCGGTCGCCCAAAACCGCGCGCGAAAACATTTCAAACAAATTGGGGACGGACACCCTGCTTTTGGCAAGGCTTGCCGCAAGAAATTTCGGGTTCCCCCAGACTTTCCTTGCGTAGGGGCCGAACACAAGCTCGTAAAGCCCGCGGCCGAAACGGCTCACCAAGTAGTCCTCGTAGGATTTTTCAGAAGGCCCTGAAACCATGCCCGCCGCATTGGCAAGCGCGTAGTCCGCCCCGCACTTGGCCATCGTCACCGGGCTGAGCTTGAACAAAAGCTCTGCTATGCTGACCGGGAAGTTGAAGTACTTGCCCTTGAGGCGGATCCTGCTTTTTTTGGGGATTGTGAGAAGCTCGCCCGATAGAAGCCGCCTGGTTTCATCCAGGACCGGGGCATTCTGCGTGTAAATCTTGTGCGGGCCGTAATCGAGCTTGAAGTCCCCGTGCCGGAAACAGGATGAAACCCCGCCCACGCCTTCGCGCTTTTCAAGCACGGTCACGCTGCGGCCCTCGCCCGAAAGCTTCCACGCGCAAGCGAGCCCCGAGGGCCCCGCGCCCAGAACAACGAAATTTCCGGCCACTTACTTCTTCCTCGCAATAACCAGCAACTGCCCGGCATAGTAGCGGACTGGCATTTTTTCAATTCCCACGGTTTTGATGAACAGCTTTCCCGCCTTGTACGCGGCCTGCAATGCGAAATTCTTGCTCAAGTGATTTACCATGTCAACAAGATATCCGAGGCTCAGCGACTGATAGTAACGCTGGCTTTTGACCACTTCGAAGCCCGTTTTTTCAAGCATTCCTCGGATGGTTTGGGGGGTAAAGTAGTAAACGTGATTGGAAAGCACGAACCACCACTTGCGCTTGAAAATTCTTGAAAAAGAACTCGCAAAATTCGGAACATTTACCACCAGAAGACCGCCTGGCTTCAACACCCTCAAAGCCTCTTCAAGCTCGGACGTTGGGTCGCCGGTATGCTCCAAAACGTCCCACATTGTGACCACATCGAAAAACCCGCGGTTGAATTTGGCGCCACGCAACGTGCCCTGCCGGATGTTGACTCCGTATTCCCTGTTTCCAAAACTTGCCATCCACTTGTTAGGCTCCACTCCATAAACCTGCCAACCTGCGGCCTTTGCGACATTAAGGAAGAATCCGGCAGCACAGCCCACGTCCAAAATTTTTCCCTTTTTACCGGCAATTCTTTCAACTTTTTCAAGGCTGTTCTTGAACGTATTCATGCGCTCTTGGGCTTGAGAAACGTAGCCATCCTCCATTCCTTTTGCGTAGGCATCAACCATTTCCTCTTCTGAATGGCGGGGATTGACGTACACAAGACCGCATTTTTTGCAGCGAACAATCCGATCAGTGCTCAAAAACGCCCTTGCAGCTGAAAAACGCTTCGAATCGCCGCCTACCGAAGCTTTTACTGCGGGATAAACCACCTCAAAAGCGTCTGCGCCGCACAAATTGCAATCGACAAAGTTCAGATTATCCTTCGGCAATCATATCAACTCCACTATTAGCCTAAACGGGAAAATAAAGCGACTGAGGATTTTAATTCAGCGCTTTTGTGCAAAGAATGCCACAGTCTTCCCCAACCCCTCGTCCAGCCCGACCTTGGGCCGCCAGCCGAAGTACTTCTGCATCTTTGTGATGTCCGGCTTCCTTCTTTTGGGGTCGTCCTGCGGCAGGGGCTTGAAGACTATTTGCACTTTGGGGTTGAGCATTGCCCGCACTTTTTCCGCAAATTCGAGAATCGAGTGCTCGGCGGGATTGCCAACGTTGAACGCCTCCCCCGACACCTTCAAGTTGTTGGCAAGCGCCTTTGGCGCTTGCGCTACAAGTAAAATTCCTTGACAAAATAGCCCGCGGCCAGCCGGCCTGCGTTTCCGCGCTCGTTCTCGACGAACTTAT
>DAHXMR010000055.1 GCA_027371655.1 Microcaldota archaeon | reverse complement strand
GAACGCGTAGAATTGGAACGGAGCAAGCAGCCCCGCGAAAATTCCCGCAAGCAGGATGCGCGCATAATCGGGGCGCCTCTGTGCAAACGCGCTCATAAAAAGGAAAACAACGGCAACCAATCCCGGCAGCCCTACCATCTGCGGCCGTTGCACGAGCATGTAGCCGCCGAGCACGGATGGCACCTGGAAGTATTTCCAGTCGTTGTCGTAGGGCGTGTTCTTCACAAGTTCCAGGGCGTCTCCCCCTTTTGCGAGGTCTTGGAAAAAGTTGAGGTAGGCGAAGCTTCCGCCGAACAGCAAAAGCAGCGCGGCCAAAAGCGCGGTTTTCCTGTTTTTCAGGAATGTGCCCGCAAGCGAGTATGCCAAAAGGACCAGGATTGCCGAGCAAAGCGCGTTTTCAAGCCTCATGAACCCGGCGGCGGGGATGGCGGTTGCCTTGGAGAGGAACGCGGAGTGCAGGTCCAAAAACCAGTGGTAGGCAAGGGGCGCTCCGGCGAAGAACGGGTATTGCGGCGGGAAGTTGCCGCGGTTCACGCTTTCGATTATGGGCAAATGCGCGAACAGGTCGCTCCAATTCCACCCGCCCACGCGTATTCCAGTTTCGGTTGGCACCCAAAGCGTTTGCGAGAAAACGAGAAAGAGCGCGGCGAACACCGCCAGTGCCGCAAGCACGGGGCGCGCGTTTTCCCAGAAGTCGCGCCGCCTTGCGCCCGTTGAGGATAATTTGATGTCGCAAAAAAACGCGAGGCAGCTTATTGCCGCGAAGCCTGCGAAAATCGAGCCTTGCGAATACCCGCCGAGGGCGATTGACGCCCAGTAAACCGCGTGGCTTGAAACAAGCACGCTTCCAAGCGCGGAAAGAGCGAGCCTCTCCACAGCGTTGCCTTCGAACTTGAACGCCTTCAAAAGCAGGAATCCGGGGACGAAGAAGCCGAACGCGATGCAGGAAACAAGCGCGGGATACGGGCCCAAAAAAACAAGGAGCGCAAGCGCGAAGAACGCGAGGAATGCGTAATGGCGGGGAATGGTTTGCACGGGCGTATCATCTAGGGATTGTAGTGGTAAATGCTAGTGCCGCCTTGTTGAAAAACTTTTTCGAACAACCCGCTTCGGGTGAAGGAATGCGTGCAGGGCGGGGAGCGGTCGTAGTCGTCCATCACGAACGTTGCGCCGTATTTTTCCATCACAACCGCGGCATCCTGCCCGGTCCCGCAGTAAAGCGCCTTCAAGTCCGCCTCGCGTTCCGCCGTGCCCAATCCCAAGTTCGCGGAATACGGGGGGAACCCCAAAATGCGGAGCCTTCCCGCCAGGTCGGTGGGCTCGTTTATCGTCGCGGCGGTTGCAAA
>DAHXMR010000054.1 GCA_027371655.1 Microcaldota archaeon | reverse complement strand
GAACGCGTCCCGGAAAAACTTCTTTTTCCCAAACTGGAGGGAGTTATACCACTTGGCGATTCGTTGGCGTTGATTAGGAATGACTTCGACTCTTCTGGAAAACATTTTTGAAATATCGAGCGCCCTTAACCTAGCTTGTTTTCTTTTGCACGAAAAACCGATATTTTTTTTGAATAAAGAGAGCCCTTCGCTTGAACACAAACACACGTGGTAAAGCGGGGATTCCTTTCCGCTAACTTTTCGGCGCTGGGCGTACTGGCGTGTGGGAAGGCCTAGGTGCAAAAGCATTATTTGAACCTCATCCGCTAATTTCTTCGAAGCGGATCCAAACGAAACATAGCCTTGGCTGTTGATGCAACCGTCAGTGGTGAAAAGTCCGCGCAAAAAAGCTTCAGCTATGCGCTTTGGCGCACTTAAAATCTGCAAGGGCACTTTGGCATCTTTTGCAGATTTTTTCAAAAATCCAACGTGTTTCCACCACGCTAGTATTTGCACGCTAAGTATTGCCACTTCGAAAGTGTTTTTTCGAGGCTCAAAACGGACTGAAGGAACCTTTCCAAATAGAGATTTGCTAAGGCGAGTTATTTGACTCGCTAAATCTTGGTCGGCTTTGCCCACCGTGAACCGCAATCCGTCATTATGAATGCTGCCGTCGCCCACGTACAAGCCCAAAAACTCGGCCAGTTCGACAGTGAGTTTTTTAGGCAAGCGATGGATTTCGGGTTTGAAAGAAGTTTTGTTCCTGCCTTTTTTTGGGAGGAATTCAAAAATTGGAAGTTTGGCCGTTTTTCCAAACCAATTGCCTTTGTTTAAAATCACCCATTCGCCAACTTCCAACTCGCTTATTTTTTTCCATAACGATAGCCCATCCTTTCCAACGCACAACAGGCGATGTCCAGCCGTTCCGGTAATTTCGTATCCGTGGTCGGTTTGAATTGAAAAAACGTTTCGCGCCCCATTATCGTAAACGTCGGATATCGAATGCAGCCCGTCGTCCGCGGCAACTTTTTCGCCAGATCTCACCGAACAGATTTCCTTAAGCCCTTCCGAAGTCATTACAAACGTTTCCGGCACAACGCATTGCTGGATTATCGCCATGTTTTTCACCGAGGAAAAAATGCCTTCCAGCGAGTCTTCCACGGGAAGCACGAAGCATGCGGACAACTGCTGCAATCGCGTGCCCGCGTTCATCAAAGTAGGCGAGTTGGGCAAAAATTCGAGCCGGGCCATCGCGTTGTAGAAATCTTCTTCGGCGGCCTTGATTTCCTTTGGGGAATAACGCAGCTTTTTTTCGGCGGATGAAACATTTTTTGCCACGCGGCGGAATGCCTGCGCAGGCGACTCGGTTATTTTGCCCGCGGAGTCGCGCTGCAAGTACCGCTTCTGCATCACCTGCGCCGCATTGACCGAAAGCTTGAGCTCGTCGGAGGGCACGCCCAGCGCCCCCTTTGCGGCGCGGATTTCCCCGCGCTTTTCGCGGTACAAAATATACGCCTTGGCGGCCTTGGCAAACCCCTCGCGCACAAGTTCGGATTCGACCGCGTCCTGCACGTTTTCAACCGACGGGATTTTGCCCGCAAATGCGGAGGCTATGGCGGAGGAGACGCGGCTTGCAATGCGCTTTGCATCCGCCGCATTGCCTTCGCCGGTTTCGGCAAGGGCTTTTCCAACTGCAACCGCGATTTTTCCAGGCAAAAACTTTTGTATGCTGCCGTCGCGCTTGCGTATCCTGAAAACAGCCATTCCCGCCTTTCCGCCCCGAAAGGGGAACGATTATGGGAAATAAAAAGAGTGCGAAAAAAGATTGTTTAAAACGCCTTGTTTTGAAGCGTTTTAAGAATTCCGGGGGCGCCGCGGGCCGTATGCCAGCCGGTAGTATGCGAGGGTTTTCTCCGGATCCGGATGCGGACCCTCGCCGCGGTCAAGGACCAATTGGTCCGATTTGGCTTTGCCTTCGTTGTGTTTTTTTATCGCCTGCTCCAAAAAGCGTTCATGCTCCTTCAAAAAGGGGAGGCTTTTTTTATTTATCTCCAAGGAGAGGGTGCCATTCACCGCGTCGTAACTGGGCTTGAAGCCCTTTTTTTCCAAACGCTGCTGGAAATCTGCCAAAATGAAACGTGCCAAGGGAATTTCTCACAACCTGCAAAAGTATTGTCCCGCCTCACGCTTAAATAAGCAAATGGCGGCGCCAACTGCCGTGCACGAACCCGCAGTTTTGGGAACAACAATTTTCAAGCCGAACATTTTTCCAACAGCTTGCAGCCTTTTTTTGACCAACGGGTTTTCCGCCACCCGCCCCGTGACAACGATGCGTTCGCAACGAAGCTGCCGGGCGGAAAGGACGCACATTCTGGCAACGACTTCGGCAACCAAATTGAGCAAACTCCACGCCGCGTCTTCTTTCCTTATGCGATTGCGCCGAATGTCGCCAAGGGCGAGGGCCCCGTAATTTGAGGCTGTTGCGTTTGCGGGTACTATTCCGATTTTGCCGCCCACCGCGTTGCCTACGGTCAGGTCAAGCGCGTTTGTGCCGGAAAGGGCGAGCTCTTCGATTTGCCGCGGCGTGGCGCCAAGCAGGAGTTTTCCCAGTCCCGCAATCGTGCCCCCGCCAACGCCGGTGCCGCCCAAATGCGCCCATTTGCCGTTTTCAACAAAAAGAAGGGGCGTGCCCGTGCCTATATTGGCAACCAGGAATTTGTTTTCGTTCTTGGTCCCGGCGGACAGGAAAGAGGCGCCTTGGGTGATTGCGTCGAATTCGTGGACGCGCAAAATGGGGAGATCGGGAATTTTTTCGGTCCGCGCTTTTCCGCCGGTGATTGCAACTGCGCTCACGCGGTTCG
>DAHXMR010000049.1 GCA_027371655.1 Microcaldota archaeon | reverse complement strand
GCGCGCACGGTGAACGGCACGGTTTTGACGCCGCCCTTGGAGTCGCTTAATTCGAACGAAGCGTTGTAATCGCGGTTCGAGAAGTTTTTGGCCGATACCTGCACCGAGAAAGACGCGTTTGCGCCCGGCGCGATTTCCACGGATGCCGCGGGAAGGATTGAAACGTTCCAGTCCGAAGGCAGGCCCCCGACGTGCGCGGTAACAAGCGACGCGCCGCCCGTGGCGTTTGCCGGCCTTGATGCTGCGAAATCGAACGACGCCGAAAGGTCCCCGCCCACAAGCGGGTACGCGTAAGATGCCTTCACAAGCGAGGCCTCAAGCTGCGATGCGTTGCCCGCGTTCTGCGGAACCGGCGTGGGCGTGGCGTTCGCGATGGAAAGCGTTGCCGAAGAAGACGGAACCGGCGTCGGAGTCGGGGTTGCCGAAACGTAAGTGAGCGTTGCCGCAAAGCCCGTGGTGCACGTTGACGGCAAATTCACGGAAACAGTTTCGGTGTCCGAATAAGCGGATTGCTGGTACTGCACGCTGTCGGGAATGTTCTGGTAGTGCACGCCTACGGACACGCTTCCGCTTCCGCCAAGGGAATCGGACGAGGGCACCAAGCTGCACCACGGCGCGGTGCTTCCAACCGCAACCTGCGCGGGCGCGCACGAATAGCCCGACGCGCTTGCGGACGTGGTGTAAACGCCGTTGTTCTGGTAAGTGCACGTTGCGACGCACGAGCCGCTTGTGCCCGTGCAGCCCGATGCGGCGGCGGTGTTGCCGTTTCCGCACGAAACTGTTATCGTTCCCGGCGAGTATGCGAGGTTCTTGTAATCAATCGATATCACGGACGTGCCGCCCGAGGAAAGCGAGTCCGGGCTTGCGGACAATGCGCAGGACGAAACCGGGCCGACCGCCACTTGCGCCGGCTGGCAGGAGACGCCGCGCACGCTTCCGCGCACTGTCTTGACGCCCGACACTCCCGAATAATAGCAATAAGCGTTGCACGAGCCGCCCGCTCCCGCGCATCCCGTTGCGGAAGCCGAGCTGCCCTCGCCGCAGTCGATCGACGCGCGCCCGGTAGAATAATCGGGCTGGTATTGTATCGTAATGGGCACTTGTCTCGCCCCCGCCGACGCGCCCGCCTTGGGCCGGATGGTCACAGTCGCCGTGCCCTCGTAATTGGGCGCGATGGAAAGCGCACTTGGAGAAACCCAGACGTCGTAGCCGGCGGCGCTTGCGGCCGAAAGCGAGTAAGCCGCGAAATACCCCGCGGTGTTCCTCACGCGCAAAGTAGCGGTCGAATTGTAATTGCACGAGGCGGAAACCGATTGCGGGAAAACCGAGTGCGAGAACATCTGCGCACCGGGCTGGCCGGCGGGGTTGTTGCCCGATTGCGAAACGAAAAAGCAAAGCGACTGCTGCAGCAGCTGCTGGCCGCCTTTATTCACCATCATGGTGGCGTAATGCGCGTAAGGCGACGCGGCTTGCACCGGCGAGAACGAGAGGTACACCGTGCGCGAGGAGCCCTGCTGGAAATCCGAGATGACGCTCGGGCTGGAATAAACGCCAAGGCCGTCGGGGTCGTCGAACGAAACGTAATAATCGCCGGAGGGAAGGTTGTTCGTGAAAGTCACGGGCAGCTGGGAGTTGGAATCAACCGCCATGCACCCCGAGGGCGCGCTTGTCGAGATTCCCCCGCCGATTGCGTTGAACCGCGCGGTTGCATGCACGTCGCCGACCGCGTTCTGCGCAAGCAGGTCGAAGGAATAATTGCCGGACGCGCCGCTTGGCACGCTCGCGCAGAAGCGCAGGTCGTCGCGGATTTCATACGCCGAAAGCTTGACCTTGGGGAAATTGAAGTAGCCCGAAACGTTGTAAGACGCGTCGCCTGAAACGCGCGTTCCCGAAAGCGACACTATCGCGGTATCCGGGCCGCGGTTGCGCAACACAACTGGAACGCAGGAATCTATGCCCGGAATGGCCTGCACTGCGTCGTCCTGCCGCACTTCGAGGGAAATTTTTCCAAGAACGCAAATTGGCACAGTTAGCTTCTTGGTGCAAAGCGCATTCTGCCCCACTACGTTGACCAAGCCGATGGTGTCGCCGGTCAAATCGCCGGGCGCGTTCACGGTGAAATTGAACAGCCTGCCTTCGCCCGCTGCAAGTGAAACCGACGAGGGGCCCGCAAGCTGCAATGGAGACGAATAGGAAACCTGGACCGTGTTGTTCGAGGAAAGCGCGTTGTCCACGCGCACGACGTAAAACTGCGCCGCGTTCCCGAAGCAATCGGGAAGCTGGGCGACCGACGCGGAAATGTCGCATCCCACGCGGAATTGCAGCAACGCCTGCGGGGCCGCGCACCTGCCCGAAACCGCCTGCACGACGACGTCGTAATTGCCCTCGGCAAATTGAGTTGAACCGAACTGCTCGACGAACGCACCTGTGGCGGTTGCCGACTGGCGCTGCAAAACAACGCTTCCCGTAACCGAGTCGCGCACCAAAACAACGTAATTTCCCGAAACCGCACTGCCATTGTCCAAAATGCCGCCGGTCAAAACAACGTTTTCGCCCGCGGAATAGGAATCCTTGTCAAGCGCGGCAAGCACGGACAGCCCGCAAACCGGCTCCGAAGAATCGCACACTCCCCCGACCGAACACGAAGAATCCGCCTTGACTGTTGAAGAGAACACGAGAAGAAGCGCAAATATCAGCAATGCCGAGGCGAAAACCCCGGAAAACAAGGCGACCG
The DNA here is from genome assembly GCA_027371655.1 of Microcaldota archaeon. The sequence continues at coordinate 6,766 of DAHXMR010000049.1, read as the reverse complement.
CCGCGGTGGCCTGGTGCCAATTGTCGGATTCACGCGCACGCCGAACGCACGAAGCAAGAAAACCCATTTGGCACCACAACCCCATATGCTAATTGAAAGAAAGGCAAACCATCCAATTTCCGGACAAAAAAACAAAGAACACCCTCCGGAGCGTTGTTACTACTGTGCAGTAGCACCCTTTTAAAGATTGGGGTTTTGGCAATCCCGCCCCTTTGCGCAAAACCCGCGCCCCGCCCAAGTTTTGCCGCCCACAACCCCCCCCATTGCGGGGGAAGTTTGCCGAAAACAGTTATAATAGTAAGGGCACCTAAACACAAAACGAAGCTTCCTGTGGGGTCATGGTATAACCTGGCAGAACAGCAGGCTCCAGATAACGCCGCACGCCTCAAAACGGGCGGCCTTGAGCAAAAAACCACCCCTTTCTTTTTTAGAAAAAAAGAAAGGTCTGGTTGAGCGCCAAAGAAAAAAACTGCAGAATGCAGCAGGTGCACTGAGCCTCGTTCACCCGTTGCGCGCGAAGCGCGCCGGGAGAATAAGAGGCGATGACTTTTGAATTTTGGAGCGATGACTTTTTGGCAAAACGCCAAAAGGGTTGACTTGCCCGAACGCCGATTTTTTCCCCACCCGCAAGGGAAGGGGAGTCGGCGCACTCTGCGCCGAGGGGAAACCGAAGGTTGCCCCTCCCCGGCAGAGGAAGACACCTGCGGATCGGGGTTCGAATCCCCGTGACCCCACTCGCACCCTTTCTTCTTTGGGAAAGAAGAAAGGTCGCGAGACCCCAAAGAAGAAAAATAAGGGAAATAAACGGGCGGAAAAGAAACCGCCCGTTATCTTTTTTACCCCGCCAGCGTTCTCTTTGTCGGAATTTCAAATGCCTGAAAAATTCGTTGTCGGTATTGACGAGGCGGGGCGCGGCTGCGTGCTCGGGCCATTGGTAATCGGCGCGTTTGCGGTCGCCGAAGGAGAAGAGCAAATGCTGAAGGCAGCCGGCGCCAAGGACTCGAAACTTTTGTCCGCCAGCCAGCGCGAAGCGCTGCGGGAAAAATTATCGGCTATGGGGGTTGGGGAGACGATTCACATTCCGGCAACCGAGTTGGACGAGTTGATGGGCAAAAAAATTTCCCTCAACGAAATCGAGGCAATGAAAATCGGAGAGCTTTTGAAAAAACTCCAGAAGAAGCTGTCCGCCAAAGGCGGCGTAATTGTAAAGGTTTTTGCGGATTCTCCGGATCCGGGGGCCGTGCGGTTCACGGGCAGGATTTCTAAGTACTTCAAGGCCGCCGAAGGCGTGATTGAGTGCTCGAACCACGCGGAGGGCAAGTGGCCCCCCGTTGCGTCGGCCTCCATTTTTGCCAAAGTCGAGCGCGATGCGGAGATTGAAAAAATAAAAGTAGTTGTGAAAGAGGATTTTGGGAGCGGTTATTCAAGCGACCCGCGCACAATCGAGTTCCTAAAGAGGCGCTACGCCGAAGGCGCGGTATCAAAGTTCGTGAGGCACAAGTGGGCGACTGTCAAAAACTTGCAGACCGCCCAACTCAACCTGGGAAAATACGTTTGACCAACTCTTTTATTTGCAAAACTTCCCCGTAATAATCGAACCGAAGATGCAAAAAACTTACGCGCCTTCCGCCGGCCCGCAGCACCGCCGCAAATTGCTGAAAAACATTGCCGCGGAAAGGCGGGAGTTTTCATCCTCAAGCGGGGAATTGCGGCGCGCAACGGGCAAACTGTTTGATTTTACTCCCCTGACTCCGCTAAGCCCGGCAGAACGCTCGCTGCTTAAAAAATACGCCAAGCACGAAGTGGGCGAAAGGATGGATTCGAACGCTAAAATAGCTTGGCGGCTCTTGAACGGAACGGCCCGTTTTGGAGGCCTATTAACCAAGACCAGCAAAAAAGCCCCTCAACGGGCGGCGGTGCTGAAACTTTTTTCCGACAACAAAGCGTACAAGACGGAAATAACCGAAACCAGCCCAACCGGGGGGCGTTCCGCTTTTACTTTAGGAATGGGCTCGCGGGACCTGAAAGGATACCTTGAAGAAGGCGGAATAGACCTGCTCAAGCTGGCGAAAGACGCCGCCAAGCGCAAAGGCTCGCGAATACGCGTTTTGGATGTGGGATCCGCCACTGCAAAGCAGCTTGCCGAACTCGGGGAAAAAATGGGAAACCAAGTCGAAACCCACGCCATGAGCCTTGACGACGAGCCCCACGGCAAAGTCGGCGCCTACCACCTGCTTCTGGCCGAATACATGCCGAAAGAATTCGAGGGAAAATACGACGTAATAGTATCCCACCGCGCCCTCGAATATGCCCTTTTCCCGCACATCGCATTGCGCAACGTAGCCAAAGCCCTCGCGCCAGGTGGAAAAGCGGAACTGCAATGGCGGCCCGGACGGACGCATTTCCACGGCCTGCCCGAAATGGACGCGTACTTTTCAACTTATTCGGACGCACAGCCGTCGGAACACACCAAAGCGATGCTCAAGGAAAACGCCTTGCAGGCGGACCATAAATCCTTAAGCGGGCGGCAAGTAAACCAGATTATTCGAAACGGCATTGGAAAATACGGAAACGATGCAAGGCAGACCGTCGCCTGGATAAACGAAATTGCAAAACTCCGGGAGCAGCCGGGCATCATCCTCAAGATACGCAGCCGGGTGATGTCGCCACTGGGCTGGGTCCCCCACTTCCTGATAATTGAAAAGGCGCGATGAAAAAAAACCGAATCCGCAAACGCGGCTATTGCAAACCACAAAAGTCTTTTGGCTCTTCGGCGTGGTTTGCAATCTTGCAAGCCAAGCTCAAAACGCCTTAAAACTTTCTCGGCTTGCAATAATTTCAAAAATGTTTCTTGCGGTTCATGCTTTGCGTGGCATCCCGAAGGCCGAAACTGTTGTGGGCCTGTTTCGATTGGCCCCGCATAAATCTTCCTTCATCCTGCAGGAATATTCCTCGACGCCTTATGCCCCAAAGCGATTCGAGGCAATTCGCACAAAGCGCGGTGCGCCTTGGGAAACGCTCGAAACGCAACGGGAAGCGAACAAGAACGGGATGCCTTTGCATTTGCACCCGCAAAAAACAACTTGTGGGTTTTTCGGAGTCTGCAATTACTGAAAAACCCAATAAAAAGCCTACTGCGCGGGCTGTTCGCCCAAAGACTTCTGCTGGCCTTCCTGCGCCGCTCCCTCGATTTCGCCTGCGACTTGGAAGTGCTCGAAAAAACGCTTGGTGGGCTTGAGCATGCGCGTGTTCCCGCTCTTCTCGGAAATCAAATAACCCTGGTCTTTCAGCTCGGTAATGTATTCGTAGATTTCGCCGCGGAAGTATTTTTTCAAATTGCTCTGCAACAGTTGCCCCTTCTTGGCAATAAGCGCCAAAATCTTCAAGCCTTTTCTGGACAATCCGACTTCACGGGAAAGCCCGGAAACGCTTCCCGCGTACTCGGGCCGCACCTGCATCCTTGCCGCGTCTTGGAAAAAATCAATTTGAAGCGCCCCGGCCTTGCGCTCGTATTCTGCTTGCAGTTCCAAAAGCAAGTTCTTCGCCTGCTTGACCGAACACTTGGCAAGCACTGCAACCTCCGCGGGCGCAACGGGCTTGTTGGCAAGGAAAAGCGCGGCTTCGACAACGCGGATGCGTTCCATTGGCTTTTCCGAGTGCTTTAACTCCACGCCAAGCACTCCCGAACCGCCTTCGTCGTCCATGTCAACGGGCCGTGTGCCGTGCACAGTGCCGCCCTCGGCAATTTGCCCTTCGGCTTCGCCTTTTTCGTGGACGGCTTCGCTTTCAATCTCCTCGCCTTCAAGCTCCTGCACTTCTGCTTCGTCCTCGGTTTCCTCGTGCCCGTCCTGAACTTCCTCGTCCAAAACGGCTTCCTTGTCCTCGCCCGAACGCGAAGTAGCAATAACCGCACCGCCCTCCGCACGCTCCCCCGAACCACCTATGCTCTCGCCCGCGCCCTGCGCGGGATCCTCTTCCGCGCCTTGGGCGGAATTGCCTGCAGCGCCTTCTTCAGCAGTATGCTTTTTTGCCATATGAAAGCGGAATAGGGGGAAAGAAAATAAAAGCAGTGCGCAGGCGGGTTTCCGCTTTGGCGCGGGGGCAACCCCCCCGCCCGCGATAGTGTTTAATACCTGTTTTTGCAGAATAATTGCGGCAGCGTCCTTCTAATTTCAGGATACAAGGCGTTGACTAACCTCGCCGCGCGGAAAAGTTTTCGCACAGGCGCGTTTTGGAATAAAGGTGTATTTAGCATATGGCAGACTTTTTGGTTCCCCAGGAGCGTTTCCTCGAATCCGGCGTGCACATCGGCACGCGCAACAAGAACGGCAGCATGCGCGAGTACATTTACAAGACGCGCGACGACGGATTGCACGTCCTGGACCTCAAGAAAATGGACGAGAAGCTCCGCGTCGCATCCAAGCTTTTGGCGTCGTACGAGCCAAGCAAAGTGTTCGCAGTCGGCAGCAAGGACAATGCAAGAAAAGCCATCACGAAATTCTGCGAGCTCACCGGATGCAGCCCCCTCAACGGCCGCTTCACCCCGGGCCGCTTCACGAACCCCTCGCGCCCCGACTTCTGCGAACCCGAAATCATTCTCGTGGTCGACCCCGGCGTGGACAGGCAGTCCGTGAAGGAGGCCAACACCATCAACGTGCCCATCGTCGCGTTGTGCGACACGAACAATTCCACGCGCTTCGTGGACTTGGCAATCCCCACCAACAACAAGGGAAGAAAGGCCATCGCGTTGATGTTCTGGATTCTGGCGCGCGAAATCCTCAAAGCCCGCGGCACCATAACCGGGGACGAGGAATACAAGGCGACTCCCCAGGACTTCGAAGCGTAAGTTACGCGCTTTTCCCGCCCATTTCCACAAGCGTCCTTGGCTTTTGGAGGTGGGGGATGAATCGCGAAAATTCTCCGGCCAAGTGCTCGCGGACTTCCGCAAGCAGCGCCGGGCTAATTGCCTGGCGGTGGAAGTGCTGGACATCGAATTTGTCCAGCATAGCTTCAAGCATGTTAAACTTGAGGTCCCGTTCCAGTTCGGCGTATGTGCCGCGCCCGGAATTCGGCGGGTAGAACCCGCTTAGTTTCAGCTGCCGCCGGTCTACCATGAGGCGCTCCTTGTTGTGCTCCACGACAAGCGCGGCATTCAACAGGGGCACGCGGGGAAGGTTTTCAAACGACAAGGCCGCCGCATTCACCGGCCCCGCGGGATAATTGCCGCTGCAAATCCGCTCTGCCAGTAAAATCGCGCGCCGCTTTTCCAAACGCTCGCTTTCCTCCCCGCCCGGCTTGGGCTTCCCGCCGGCCGGGGGCTTGGGCAGTCCGCCATCCAATGGCTGCAAACGCGCCTTGCCCTGCGCCTTTGGCAGGTTGGTTCCCGCCCTTCCGCCCCTTATCCCGCGCAGATTCGATTCGGTCAAAAAAAGCGCCTCCGCGAAAAGTTATGCGGAGTGCGGTTTAAAAAAATCCCCGCATTAGCCTAATTCATGAGGCTTCCACAGGTCGCGGGCTCGTTTTACCCCGCGGAAAAACCGCTGCTCGAGCGCATGCTCTCCAAGTTCGAAGGCGAATGCGGGGGCAAGGAGCTTGAAAAATTGTCGGGCCAGAAAATCTTCGCGGTGGTCGCCCCGCACGCGGGGTACGAGTACTCGGGCCTGACCGCGATGCACGCGTACAAGGCGATTGCGCAATCGCCTTTTGCGGAAAGCGCGGGGCCCAAGACTTTCGCGATTTTTTCGCCCAACCACACGGGAATGGGCGAAGGATGCAGCCTGAGCATAGACGATTGGCGGACGCCGCTTGGCGAGGTGAAAAGCGACGTTAAGTTCTGCCATGACCTGCTTTCCGCGTCGGGGTGCCTCAAGCCCAGCGAGGAGGCGCACGCGAAGGAGCATTCGATAGAGGTGCAGCTGCCGTTTTTGCAAAAATTCTTTCCAAGCGCCCAAATCGCGGGGATTACGCTTTTGCAGGGCGAAAACGCGCTTGACGTTGCCGAAGACCTGGCATCCGCGCTTGTTGCCGCGGAAAAAAAGGAGGAGCGGCGCGTGATGGTGGTGGCAAGCAGCGATTTCACGCACTACGAGCCCGCCAACGTCGCGAGGGAAAAGGACGAGGAGGCCGTGCACGCGATTTGCAAATTGGACGCGAAAAAATTCCGCGACCTCGTGCTCGAAAAGCGCCTGAGCATCTGCGGTTTCGGCGCGATACTTGTGGCAATGCTTTACTCGAAAAAGAAAGGCGCGAAGGAAGGCGTTGTCCTGCACTTCTCGAATTCGGGGAAAGCCAATCCGAAGGGCGACGTGGTGGATTATGCTAGCATTGCGTTTGTATGAGCCGGGCAGCCAATAAATAAATCAAACCCCACAATCCAATTCATGGAATTTTTGCGCAGGCCGCTTAACGAGCGCGAGATTGAACGCTGCCGGAAGAAGGCGCAAAAGGCGGTTGGGCCGTTTTTCGAAAAGGAAACCGGAAATATGCGGGCTTTGAACCGCCGGATTTCGTACCGTTTTTTGAAAAAAGGCGCCATACTCGCGCATGGCACGCGCCAACTGGTGGTTCCCATCGGCCGCGTCAAAATCGGCGCGGAAAGCCGGCCGTTTGTCGTAAAGCTTGCAAGCTACTGGGGCCAAAACCTCCGGGACCAACTGGCAAACATCGGGGCGGCAAGGATTCCGTCGCACAGGTACCAGCCAAACGTTTTCAAGCACCACGCGTCGATGGAAACCAAGGCGGACTTTTTCAGGGAACTGGGCTTTCC
>DAHXMR010000041.1 GCA_027371655.1 Microcaldota archaeon | reverse complement strand
CTTGTGAAGGACGAGATGGAGAGAAACGGCTGGAGGTGCGGTTGCATAAGGTGCAGGGAAGTCGGACACCTCGGCATCGGCGAATCCGAAATACGGACGGGGGATGTGGAACTGAAGGTGCTCGATTATGCCGCAAGCGGCGGCAGGGAGATATTCCTGTCCTTTGATGATGAGAAAACAAACTCGTTGCTTGGCTTCTTGAGGCTCAGGCAGCCATCCCCCTCGGCGCTTAGCGCACCCGTTGCGGGAATCGGCGAAGGCGTGATGGGCGTGCGCGAGCTTCACGTGTACGGCGAGCAGTTGGCTCTCGGCGCGCGCAAAGCGAGCGCGGCGCAACATAAGGGATTCGGTTCCCAGCTTCTTGGCGAGGCTGAAAAAATCGCGGAAGAAGAATTCGATGCGAAAAAACTTTTCGTGATAAGCGGCGTGGGCGCGCGCGAGTACTACAAAAAGCTCGGCTACAAGCTCATCGGTGCCTATATGGCAAAAAAATTGTGAATTTTGTTCTTGTTTTTGTTTTGCAGGTGGATTTGATTTGGCAACTTTGAAAAACTTGAAGCGCCGCGTTGGCTTCGTGCAGTTTGCACCCAAAATTCTTGATGTTGACGGAAACGTGGAGCGCGCGCTTTCGCTTGCGGAAAAAACCGACGCCGATTTGCTGGTGCTTCCGGAGTTGTTCAATTCGGGGTACGCTTTTCAAAGCCGCAAGGAGCTTGCGGAAGTCGCGGAGGAAGTCCCCGCAGGGGCAACTACAAAAGCGCTTCTTGATTTTTCGGGGGAGAAAAAGAATTGTGTTGTTGCGGGCATTGCCGAAAGGGAGGGTTCGCGTTTTTACAATTCCGCCGTAATCGCTTACCGTGGGAAACTGCTTGGTACGTACAGGAAAACGCACTTGTTCGGGGCGATTGAGAAGGCGGTTTTTTCCCCGGGGGATTCGGGGTTCAAGGTGTTCGATGTTGGCGGGATGAATGTGGGCGTGATGGTTTGTTTCGACTGGCTTTTCCCGGAGTCCATGCGCACGCTTGCGCTTATGGGCGCGGACGTTGTGGCGCACCCCGCGAATTTGGTTTTGCCTTTTTGCCCCGACGCGTTGAAAACGCGTTGCATGGAAAACCGCGTGTACGCCGCAATGGCCGACATCGTTGGGCAGCAGCGCGGCTTGCAGTTCCAAGGCCTCTCCGAAGTTGTTGCGCCGGACGGCTCGGTGGTTTATCGGGCTGGCGCAAAAAAAGCGGAAGCCAAATCGGTTGAAATGGATTTGTCGCTTGCGCGCAGCAAATTGCTCAAGAGCGGCAACGACTTGTTTGCGGAGAGGCGGCCGGAGTTCTATAGGCTGCGCTGAAGGCGCGCTGTGTGCCGCAATTCCCGCGTTTCGTTTGGGCTTTAAATAATTTAGCCGGGCTAATTTTTGTTTATGGAACGCAAGGCTGATTTCGGGGTGCCCAAGCACTATTGGCACGGGAACAAGGCGGGCCCGCTTGGCAAGTGGGCTAATTTCCAGAAGTGCATGCTTGCGGTTGAAAAGCACTTGGGCAGGCCGCCTGAAAGCGGGATGGAAATAAGCCGCGTTTTGGGCGAGGACGGGAATCGGCTGACTGGCTACGCTTGGCGGCACCACGGCAAATGGCCCGGCGTTTTCCAAAAGATGGGCTGGCCGTACAAGGACTTCGGGGACGACGTGCAGGCTGCCGAGAAATTGGGCAACAAGTTTTTGCTTTTTGAAAATTTGGCGGTGCGCCTCGAGCGGCTGGGGGCGGGCGAACGCGGCAAGCTTGATTTGGGCGCGGTTTCGGGGGGCGAACGCGAAAAGCTTGAGGATGCGATTGCATACCACGGCGGCCCGGATGCGGTTTCGGAGTTTTTGAAAAAACGCCGCGAGAATATGGGCAAGCTTGGGGCGGAAAAGGCGGCCGTGCTCTCCAGGGCGCTGCGCGGGGACGGGAATGCGAAAAACGAGGTTGCCCGGCAGTACGATGCGCTTGTGCGCAGCATTGCCCGTTCGCTTCCAACCAAGCCGCTTGGGCTCGGTGACTTGGAGGGATCGGGATTTTTGGGTTTGGCAAAGGCACTGCGCAAGTACAATTTCCACGGCAGCTTGCCGACGACTTATTTTACGCCCCTCGTGAAAGGGGAGATGCAGAGGGCCATCCGCGACGCCAGCCCGGCCAAGCGCGGGTACGGCGAGATTTGGGGCGCGTACAACGAGTTGCTTAGTGACGGCGGGAAATTGCCGTCCGACGAAGAGGTGGCCCAGCGCTCCGGCCACGCTCGGGAGCTTGTGCAAAGAGTGCTTGCGGGCTCCAATGTTTCGTTGGACTTGCTGCGCGAACTGGGCGTGGAGCCGTCCGAAACCCCTGGCACTGACGACAGCATCCATTTGGCGGGGCTTTTGCAAAATCTGGACGAGAGGACTCGCCGCATACTTTTCAGCAAGTTCCGGCTCGGCCGCACGCAAAATCAGATAGCCGCCGCGGAGGGCATAAGCCAGATGCACGTGAGCAGGCTGATCCGCAAGGGGATAAAAAAAATGCGCGAAGAGCACGAGCGGACTTCCAAGCTTGCAAAGCAACAAGACTAATGGATTGTCCGCGCGCTTTTTTTGCGGCCCTGCGGCCGTGCGCTTTCTGGTGAACGACCACGGGCTAAAGCCCGTGGCATCGCCTTTGGCATTTCTGCCACGGGTCGCACCTTTGCGGGCAGCTCATCACGCGGGTTGAAATCCGCTCCTTTCGCGACCCGTGATCGTTCATTGAACCCGCCTATGATTTCCCTGAAGCGGGCGTCGTCCAGGAGGGATTTGGAGTATTTGTAAAACGGCCCCGCTTTGCCTATTTTGGCGTAACCGAGCCGGCTTGCCAGCTTGGGGTTTATGATTGTGTAATCCGTTTCCGCCCACAGCGCTCCGAGGTTTTTCGCGTGCGCTTCCGCGGCTTGCGCCATTTTTTTCATCCGGCGCAGCGATTCCGCGTTGCGGATGTTGGAATCGAATATGACCGCCCTGAGCTTGAAAACGCCGGTTTTTGGGTGGTTTTCGCACCACAGCTGGGTTGTCCCGGTGCGCCGGGCATTTTTTGCCGCAGCGCGCCTGCTTGGGGTAATGAGCCTGGCGTGGTAAACCTGAGTGAGTGCTTTGTCGCTCAAGTGCTGTGGGAATTGCCGGACGTTTTGGATGTTGAACGTTTGCTCGCCGGAGCGCTGCCGGAACACTATTTTTTGTGCCACGAGACTTTTTGCCCGGACAAGGGATTTAAAGCAAGCGCTAGGTTTGGATGCGTTTTCGGCATTTATTGCAAACCGCGCCGAAAAACGCTTGCGCTAAGGTTGTTAGAAGAAGATGCGGTGCCAAAGACGCTTGCTTCCCCAAGGAGGCAATCCGAGAAGACGATTCAAGGAAAGCTTTAGTTCTTTTGGACACCTGTCTCCAAAAATTAGGGAAACTACTAGTGACGAAATTCGTATAATAAGCTTGTTCGGGGTTTTCCGCAAAATTTATATGTTTTGCCGAGTTTAACCCATATTGTTCGGATATTTTGCGGAATTGGTGGTTTTGGTTGGAAAAAGGCGCGAAAGTAACTTCCCTGGACGTCAAGATTTTGGACCAGCTTCAGGCGGACTGCCGCCAGAGCCTCAAGGAACTGTCGAAAAAATTGAAGGTTCCGATGAGCACCATCCACGACCGCGTCAAGCGCCTGGAAGCCGGCGGCGTGATAAAAGGGTATTCGGCGGTGCTCGACCCGCATTTGCTTGGCATGCCGGAGACCTCGTTCGTGCTTGTTTCAGTTCGCCACTATTTGCCCGACTCGCCGAGGGCGTTGTCGCAGCAGGAAATCGCCGCGGAAATCGCCAAGTTCCCCCGCGTGCAGGAAGTGCACGTGATAAACGGCGAGTGGGACCTGCTTTTGAAAATCCGCGGCCAATCGGTAAAAGACATCGGGCTGTTCGTCATCGACAAGCTGCGCGGCATCCGCGGCGTTGACCGCACGCTTACCATCGACTCGGTGCTTCCCACAAAGGAAACCCTCGAAGTGGACTTGGCGCAGGCGGAAAACAACGAGTAGGCATTTCATTGCGCTCTTTCCATCTATTCCGTTTGCGCCCTCTCGCCCTGTGCACAAAGATTGGGCTTTAAAACGCTTCAAGGCTAATTTTTTGGATTTGCAAAATGCATTCCGCATCCGGGTTGATTGAGAAGGCGAAGGCGTCCGCAGGCGACCGCGTGAAGGTCAAAAAAGGCACCCAAATTTTCGAAGGCATGCTTTTGCCCGCCGCGGGAGAATTCCTGCAAATAAAACTCGATTCCGGCTACAACACCGGCATCGCACCCGACGCGTCCACAATGCTTGAGCTTTTGGAAAAAGGAAAGCCGAAATTGGGCAAAGCGGTTTCCCTTGAACTTGAGCAAAACAAGGGGCTGCCCGAAATTTCGTTCATTGCCACGGGGGGGCACGATTGCCTCGCGCGTGGACTACGACACCGGCGCGGTGAAGTGGGCGATGACGCCGCAGGAAATCTTTTCCTCCGCCCCGGAGCTTGCAAACGTTGTCTCGGTGAAAACCGTGCACAAGCCATTTACCATGGGTTCAGAAGATATGTCGCCAAAGGAATGGGCGGCAATCGCGGAATTGGTTGCAAAGGATTTGAACGCGGGGGCAAACGGCGCAATTGTCACGCACGGCACCGATACGTTGCATTTCACTTCCGCTGCGCTCTCCTTTATGCTGAAGGGATTGGAAAAGCCCGTGGCCGTTGTTGGCGCGCAGCGTTCGCCGGACCGCGGAAGCTTCGACGGCGCGTTGAATTTGCTTTGCTCCGCGCATTACGCCAAATCCGATTTTGCGGAAGTTGCAATCGTGATGCACGGAACCTCAAGCGACGATTATTGCCTTGCGCACAGGGGAACGAAGGTGCGCAAAATGCATTCCTCGCGCCGCGACGCTTTCAAAAGCATCAACGAAAAGCCCCTTGCCAAAATATTTGCGGACGGCAAAATAGAGAAAACCAACGCAACCGCCAAAACGCGCAAACGTGTTAGTGAAGATGGGCGTGCGGGCGCAGGCGGAGAGAGCAAGGTTGTTGCTGATGCTGTTTTTGAGGAGAAAACCGCGTTGGTAAAAGTGTTTCCGGGCGCGAATCCGGAGATTCTTGACTTTTTTGCCGAAAAAAACAAGGGAATTGTTTTGGAGGCGACTGCTTTTGGGCACGTGCCCACAAATCCCCTTGACAAAGCCAAGTCTTGGATTCCCGCCGTAAAGCGCGCTGTGGACAAGGGGGTTTTTGTGGCGGTTGCTTCGCAGTGCTTGTACGGCACGACGGATGAATTTGTTTATGCCAACGGCAGGCTGCTTGCCGGCGCGGGAGCTTTCTTCTGCAAGGACATGCTGCCTGAAACCGCTTACGTGAAATTGGGCTGGGTGCTTGGGCACTTCAAGAAGGAAAACGCCGAAGGCGTGAGAGAAAAGATGGAGCAGAACATTGCGGGCGAGTATAATTCGCGATTGACGGAAGACGAGTTTTTGTAGCGCTTTGCGGGT
>DAHXMR010000004.1 GCA_027371655.1 Microcaldota archaeon | reverse complement strand
CCGCGCGCTTGCGGTGATTATGGGATATACTTGCGCGCCTTTTTTTCTCAAAATTCCCGCGAGTTGCGCGCTTTTGGTGCAGGCAACACTGCCCGTGATGCCGAGTATTATGGTTTTGCCCGCAAGGAGGTGGCGTGCCTTTGTATTTCGCATGCAATAGTTTTGGCTGCGTGGGATTAAATTCTCAACCCAAGGCGGTTTTGGAGTTCAGCGGAAGGCGGGTTGCAAAACGGTTTAAATCAGCCGAAAACTGGTTTTTGCTAGCATGGCTGTTTTTGAAGTCGACCAAAGCGGAAAATGGGAGCACACGGGGAACACGGCGATAGGCGTAGCCGGGGCAAAAGAGTTTGCCTTGCTCGTTCCATCCAATGTTAGGCAACGGGTGCAGAAAAGAATCGGAAACTATTATCAGGAAAAGGACCGCGCAAAATCGACGCACCACATTCGCATGTTTACTTACTGCCTGTTTTTGGCTTTGAGAAAAGTCATCCGGCGGCGCGATGTCGTTATAATTGACGAGGAGTACGACGGGCAGGGGGATCGGATAAGGGACTTGTTGTTGCACTTGTTTGAGCGTTTCGAGGAAAAACTCGACTTGAAGGACGTGCGGTTCGCGCGGGTTGGGCGGCAGTGCCGTGCCCATGCGGTGGCAAAGCAGACGTTCTTGGGCGTTCGCGTTCCCGAAATAGTTGCGGGGGAATCCGATTTCTATAATTTGCTTGACAAAACCGCCGAGTTGAGGCAGAGGGCGTTCGAAGAAAGAATGAGGCGGAAGCTCAAAAAGAAAGCGTGGTAGCAGGATTTTAACCTGCCCGATGGAACCGCCAGCCGCCCCAGCCAGCTCCCAAGGGGAGTAGTGCACTGTGGTGCGGACGGTTCAACCACGGACAAGAAAAGCGTTTTCTAACTTAAAAAGTTTTGCAGCTTAAAAACAAAAACTTACCATTCTTTCTTCCTGCTTGATTTCACAAAGCCCACTTTTGGTTCGTAGAGGTCGCCTTGGCGCTTCATTTCCTCTATCAGCCTGCGGGAGTATGCGTCGTCCAGGCCCATTGCCGCGGCTTCCTTGACTATGTCGTCGATGTCCACGAGGTCGAATTTGGCTTGAAGCGCGTTTATGATTCCCCACAGCTGGCGCATTTTGTCGATTCTGCTTTTGGGCTGGCCTATGGAGATTATGTCTGAGTCGATTTTTCCGGTTTCCTTGTCCATGAAGATTTCGGTGAGCACGAATTGGGCGAGCTTGACCGCGCGCTCGGCGTCCGCGATTCCCACCTTGTCCTTGAGTTGGGCCTTGGCGCTTGCCTCCGACAACCTGATGAGCCCCTCGATTTCGCGCGCGGTGACCGGGTAGTTGTTCTGCTTGCGGCCCAGGCGGCGCAGTTCGAGGTAGTAGTCCTGTATGCGGTTTGCTGCCTCGTCGGTGAGCACGGGGTTCATGCGGCGGCGCGCGTATGCCACGTATTTGCGCAGAAGCCCCAGGTCTATGACGGGCACGATTCCGCTGTCTTTGGGGGGCTTGGTTTTTTCGGCCGCGTGCTTGTGGCCCAGGAGTATGTGCTCCGCGAGGTTTTTGTCGCGGGATTCGTCGAGCACGTCTTTTATCACGAATATGAGGTCGAAGCGGGACATCAATGTGGGCGGGATGTCGAATTGCGATGCGGGCGGGGACATGGGGTCGAAGCGCCCCATTTTGGGGTTTGCTGCGGCAAGCACCGCGGTCTTGGCTTTGAACGTGGTGACAATGCCGGCTTTGGCTATGCTGATTGTCTGCTGTTCGAGTGCTTCGTGGATTGCGCTTCTGTCGTCTTTTTCCATTTTGTCGAATTCGTCAATCATGACTATGCCGCCGGATGCGAGAACGAGGGCGCCTGCCTTGAGCACCCATCCGCCGTCGGACAGCTCGTCTTTTTCCGCGCTTGCGGTCAATCCCACTCCGCTTGCCCCGCGGCCGGCAACGTAGATTGCCTTGGGCGCGAGTTCTTTCACGTATTGCAATATGGTGGACTTGGCAGTGCCGGGGTCACCGACCAGCAGAACGTGGATGTCGCTTCTGATTTTTTTGCCGTCGGGCATGACCTTGTTGGGAGTGCCGCCGAAAAGCTGGAGGGCGATTGCTTCCTTGAGTTCGTCGTACCCGTATATGCTTGGCGCGACGCTTGCGATGATTTTGTCGAAAAGCTTGGGGTCCTCTGATAGCTCGATTATCTTGCGCTCCTCTTCCTTTGTTATTTCAAGCTCTTCGAATTCGCGCTTTTGCTTGTGCACGTGCACGACGTCGAAGAATTTGGAGTAAACGGGGTTGCGGCCCTGCGTTTGCTGGCCGCGCTTGGGCGGGATTTGGCGCAGGCGCAGTATTCCCGTAATCACGAGGTTTTCCCCCGGCGAGATTACGTTGGTCAAATCGTCCTCAAGCCACAGGTCTACCTGCGGGGCGGGCACGTTTCCCTTGATTTTTTCCACGGGATCCTGTATTTGCGAGCGCTGCATGTTGATGAATTCGCTTGACTGCTCGATGAGGCGGAAGTCGCGGCGTCCGCAGCGGCAGACGTCGGGCTGTGCCACCGAGTTTTTTTCAGGATAAGTTTTGACGGTATTCTCGCAGTGCAGGCACTGCCAGAGCGCGGCGTGCATGCGGGGAAACGTCTGGGTGATGAGCGTTGCGGTGCCGTCGACGGAAACGAGCTTGTTGAGGTGCTCGGCGCCGATGCGCTGGACGGTGACCATGTTTTCTTCGGGCAAATTGTAGGGCCGCACGTGTGGGGAGAACTTCTTGTTGCTTGTGGTGGGCAGGTTCATTCCCTCGATTGCCTTGGCTGCGAAGCTGAGGCAGACGTCGGGGTGCTCCAACAGGTCGTCGGCAAGCTGGGTGTTGAAGCGTTCGAGGTTTTTGAAGTTGACTTCGACGCTGCGGCGCTCGGGGTAGTCGGCGGCTATCGAGGCGAGCTCGTCGTGCATTTTGGCGTTGAAGAACTCCTCGAATGCCGCTTGAATTTCGTAGTCTTCCACCTAAAACTCCCACCACTTTCCTTAAATTGGCCAGAAAGCAAAAGTGCCGCCCCAAGCGAGGGGGGTCAACGACCGAAGGCCGAGGCCGTGGTCTCTTTTGCATTTCGGGCAAAAGCCCAACCGTTTTTCCACGGTGCGCCACGAACATCGCCTGACGGCGAAGGGCTTTTGCGCACCTTCGGTCGTTGTCGAAAAATGCGAAATGCCCGCTTCTGGGAAAGATAAGATTCTCGGTGAAAATATAAAAAAGGGGCAGGTGGTGTGTTTCCGCCGAATCGGGGGCCGGGGCGTGCCGGGCAGGCTGCGGTTTTAATATTGTTGGCTTGCGAAAACCCTTTCCGATGGCGATGAACAGGGAAGCGGAGGACGCGTTCAACCGGCTTGAGGCCAAGGTGGATTCGGTTTCTTCAAGGCAGCGCGAGCTTTCCCAGAAGTTGGACTCGTTCCGCGACTTCGAGGAGAACATCGACAAGGCGATAGACTCGCGGCTTGCCGACGTGCGCATGGTGCAGTACCTCACGCTCGCATTCGTGCTGATATTCCTCGCATTGCTTTTCGGCGCGCTTTTGAAGACGATTTTCGGCTGACGCCCGGTTTTCCCCAAAAGGCGACGGAGGGGGAATCGGGGCCCGGGGGGC
>DAHXMR010000261.1 GCA_027371655.1 Microcaldota archaeon | reverse complement strand
ATACTCGCCGCGTTCAACGCGTACGCCCTCTACAAATTCCTCAAAAGCCGCGAAGCGCTAAAAAATTCCGCACAAAAACAGGCAGCCGCCGCCCCCGCCGCCGCGCAAACCGCATCGCTTGCGGCAGCGGGAAAAGCCGCGTCGAATCCCCTTGCGCTAAAGCAGGATTTGCGCGCGATAGAGGAGGAATTGCTTTCGCTGCGCGTGCGGCTGAACAACCACGAGGCGACGCATTTGCCAGGGCCGGAATACGCCAGCGCATCCGGGGAATTGTCGCAGATTTCGACAATGCTGCAAAAGGCGAAAGCCGAAAACTTTTCCCAAATCACGCAGGTCGCGGTCGAGCTGTCCGCGATAAACGAGCGGCTGGCAATGCTTGAGGAAAAATACGGCGACGCGCCCCAAAACGCCCAAAACGCGCAAACCCCGCAGGGTGCCCAAAACCGCCAAATTCCAATCCAATAATCCCCCGAAAGGCGGAAATCCCCTCTGTTTCCCTCCAAATGCCAGTTGGGGGCCCGGTTTTGCCCGCAATTTTGCCTTCTTTTGCGCGTTTGGCACCCGCTTAAATCCAACAACTGCGTTTAGTTACAGGGGGCCTTTGGCGACGCTGTGCCCCGTATTGATTCAGTTGGTGGAAGGGTTGAACATTCCGCGCAAAAGCGCAGGCCTATTGCAAACCATGCACTTTTTGCGGCATTCGTTTTGTGGTTTGCAATCTTGCAAGCCAAGAAAACGTGCCGGAAACCGCTCTTGGCTTGCAATAGCAGTGCTCTTTTTGTTCAGCCTGCTCCTTGTTTGCCCGCTTGCGCACGCAACCGACCAGTGGTGGAATTCCTCCTGGAAATACCGATTGAAGCTGGACATATCCTCGGGCTCTTTCCCGCGCGACAATTGGCCGGTCGAACGAGACTTGAATTTCTCGCAGCTTCTTGCCGATGCCGGAAGCGCCGACTTGTCGTTCGACGGCAATTCTGTGCGCGTGTTCGAATACGATACGGCCGGCTCGGCGCTTTGGGAGGTTGCAAGCCAGTTCGATTCCGCGGCGGGGTATTCCGCAGGGAACGCGGCGGGCACGCTTGTCTTCGAGATGAACGGGACGACGGGCGCGGGCATCACGCGCCACTACTACGTTTACTTCGACTCGCTGTCTTCGGCCGGCGGCATCAAGCCCGCGGCCTCGTATCCCTCCCCGCTTGCATACTCGTGGGATGGCGCGCAGTTTTCCGTGAACAATTCCAAGATGAAATGGGATTTCGGCACCGGCCGCGGGGAAAACACGTCCGGGCTTTACCGCGCCGAGGGGGTTTCGTCCGCAACGGTGCTGTTCGAGGCCGCGCCCTCTTCGCGCACCATCGAATACTCCGAGTACACGAACATGACCAGCAACTTCGGGTTCAACTTTTCCGGCAACGCGTCCTTCGTTTCCGGGCCCGTGCGCGTTACCGTGACGCAAATCGGCGGCGAGGTTTACTGGAACGACCCCAATCAGCCCACGGGCAATTCCCGCGAGGTTAAAAAATATTATTTCTACCGGGACTCGCCGTGGTACAAGGTCCAGCAGAACATCACCAATACCGGCGTTTCGATCATAAACCGCAGTTCCACCGCCGCTGGCGCCCTCGCGTTCGACGCCCTCGCCGCGTTCGGACCAAGCTACCAGCACGTGGTGAACTCAAGCGGCGCCGGCTCGTGGGCCTTCGCGTCCCCCCAGTTCGGAGGCTTTGGCGTCGGCGTGATACAGGTCAACCAGTCGGGGGCGGCGAATTTCGCCGCGATAAGCGATGTTGCGTCGGGCAGGGTGGGAATCCACCTTTCGGCCACGATAATCAACCCCGGCGAATCGGTTTCCGACACCGCGGTATTGAACTTCAACGACACCGACGCCAACTACAACGTCGTGGATGCGCTGCGCAACGCGCACACGAGCCCGGCGGCAATCGTGCAGGGTGCAGCCCACGGGTGGAACGTTTCCGCACTGTCCCAAACGCAATTTTCCATTTACAACCGCAACGAAACCGTGGTCGTGGAGGCAAACGTCACGTCCGACGTTTACAACCTGTCTGTTTCCGCGAATGCCACGGTGGACATGGGCACGCCGGCAACGGGCGACGACATAGGGCTCACGCTTTACGACGACGGCACGCACGGCGACGCGGTTGCCGGCGACGGGGCGTTCACCAACAACTTCACGCTTGGCACCGCAGCGCAAACGGGAAGCTGGAACGTTTCCGTGCAGGTATTCCAAGGAGCGCTTCCCCTTTCGTGGAACTACTCGCTTTTCAACGTGACCGGCGCCTACTCGGTTTCGTCATCGGTGATCAACACTATAGTGCTCACCGGCGGCCAGGTCAACCTCTCGGTCAACGTGCTCAACTTCCGCGCCGACACCGCGATATCCGGCGCGGCAATAGCCTGCAACTACACGCACACCACGGTGGACTACGCGAACGGCTCGTATTTCGTCAACTTTTCCGCGCCTGCGATGCCCGGCAACTATTCCGTCAACTGCAGCGCGTCGCGCGCGGGCAACAACGGCACGGCGGTTTCGACTTTTTACGCCCAGGCGGCAACTACGAACCTTGCGGTTTCAACAAGCCCCGCAACGTTCAACGCAAGCAACATCACGCAGTCGCAGAACCAGTCGTTCAACATAACCGTAAACGCGAGCAACATCGGCAACGGCACGGGCTACTACGCGAACTGGTCGCTTGCCCTGCCCCCGGGGTGGAGCGCGAACGCGACAGGCGCCCAGTGCGGCAACGTCGCCGCCAACTCGTATTGCCCGGCCGCGTTCCGCATCACCGCGCCCGCCGCAACGGCCCCCGGGAACTATTATGTTAACTCGACAATCGCGTGGAAGAACCCCGACTCCACAACATCCTCGAACACCGCGGTGGCGAACGTAACCGCCGCATCCAACCCCGGAATGCTCGTGAACGAAACATCGCTTTCATCGTACGTTGCGCCGGGCGTGCAGAAAACGGCCGGGCTTTTCCTCATCAACTCCACCGGAAACGACGCGCTGCAAAACGTGTCGTTCGCCGCGTCCGGGTTCGCGGGCTTCACGTTCGCGTTTTCGCCGGGCAGCATTCCCTCGCTTGCAGCAGGCGCAAGCCAGGCGGTGCTGGTAAACGCGACGGCCGGCGCCGGGCACGTCACGGGCACGTTTTCGGGAACGTTGAATGTTACGACCGCCAACAGCGGCTACTTTGAAATAAACCTCACGCTCACGGTCTCGGGCACAAACGTTTCCATAAGCGCGTCGCCCTCGTCCTTCTCGGCGGCCAACATCACCCAGTCGCAGAACCGGTCGTTCAACGTAACGCTGAACGCCGCCAACCCCGGCAACGTCACCGCATTCTACGCCAACCTTTCAATCGCGCTTCCCCCGGGATGGAACGCCGTCCCCGCCTATTTCGACTGCGGCAACCTTTCGGTTTCGCAATACTGCAACGCGACTTTCCTTGTCACCGTGAAAACCGGCGAAGTGCCCGGCAATTTCACGGCGAACGCCACCGCGCGGTGGTTCGACGAGGAATTGGGCGCAACCGGCAACGCGACGGCCACGGCGTGGGAAGTGCTTTCCAATCCCGTGCTGTCGATTGCCAACGCAAGCGTTGCGGGAAGCGCGGAACATAACGCGACAACCACTTTCACGAGCATCACGATAAACGCGACCGGAAACGACGCGCTTTCGGGAGTTAATTATTCCATAACCGGGTTCCCCTCCGAACTCAACGTCGCCTCGTACCCCGCCAATGCCACGCTCGCCGCGGGCAGCGGATTGCAAATATTCCTCAACGCAACCGTTCCCCTTTCGTACGCACCGGGAACGTACAACGGCACGATGAACGTGTCCACCTCCAACGCCGGCTCGCAGAACGTTTCGATAAGCCTCATCGTTCCCGAGAACCGCTCGTGGACCGTGAACTCCACCTACTGCGAGAAGATGGAGAGCCCCAATTCCGGAAACGCCTGCACGGTAACCATCAACAACACGGGAAACACCGCCGCCGACTTCACGGTGTCCCCCGCAAGCGCGAACTACACCGCAGCGCAAAACGCCTCGTTCAACATCCCCAACCAAACCGCGTTCAGCCTGCTTTTCACGTACAACGTGACCGGCGTGCCAAAGCAGCCCTACTCCGCGAACTACACGCTCTCCGCTTTCGGCGCCGGCGCCTGGCCCAACCGGACGATTACCGTCGACTTGGTGCCGTTCGCAACCATCCCCGTAAACGCTTCGGTTTCGCCAACGCAAATAGAGCAGCAGTCTTCGGTGCAAATAACCGCCAACGTCACCGACGCCAACGGCGTGGGCATACGCAACGCGACCGCCACAATCACTTCGCCCAATTCCACCGAATACGCTTACAACATGACCTTCCTCAACAAGACCGGCAACGTTTACTTCTATTCCCTCGACTTTTCATCGGCAATCCTGCGCGGCAATTACTCCGTGCTTGTGACCGGCTACGACGCCATAGACGTTTTCGGCAACACGACCGCCAACTTTTCCGCATACGCGAAGATGGCGTCCAACTTCCAATCGCTTGCCGACAAGTATTATGCGGGCGAAACGGGCTCGATTTACTTCCGCGCCCGCGATGCCACAAACAACCTGCTTGGCGGGACGAACGTGACCCTAACCATCAACGATTCCTCCGGCATCCTCTTATACAACGGCTCGTTCCAGACAAGCGCCGCGGGCACCGTCGAGCCCCTTCCGTCGTTCTCCCTCCCATCCGACGCGGCGGTGGGCATCTACGCCATGCAGGCGGCCGCGCAATACTACGACGCGAACTCCTCGCGCACGATAAACCAGACCGCGAACTACACCTTCGAAGTCATCCCCAAGGCGGCCACCTCGTTCTCCGGCCTGCTTGCGGACTTGCAGACGTCCGACCTCATAATCGGCGCCAACACCATCGGAATAAGCCTGTCGATTTACGACGCGAACGGCACGCCCACCGACCCGGACTCCATCAACCTTTCAATCTACGCGCCCGACGACTCGCTTTACAATTCCACCACCATCGAAAACCTGACGCACCGCGCCGTCGGGCTCTACTCCTATTCGCTGCCGGTTACCGCCAACGACACGCCGGGAATGTACATGGTGGTGGCAAACATCTCGCGCGGCAACTTCACCACCCGCCGCCTAGGAGTGTTCCGCATCTCGCAAACCCTTTTGTCCGACGTCGAGACCGCGGTAGCCTGGTATCCCCAATCCACGATGGAGTTCGACATAATGGTCTACGCCCTCGACGGCAAGCCCCTTGACGCGGACTCGCTCAACCTCTCCGTGTACGACCCCGCCGGTAATTTCTACTTCGCAGTCAACGGCTCGGCAATAACGCGCAAGTCCGAGGGATTCTACGTCTACAAGTACGCGATGCCCCTTTCCACGCCCATAGGGTACTACGTCGCGTACCTCAACATCACCCGCGCGAATTATTCCACGCAAAAGGTGAAGCCCTTCCGCGTGAGCGCGGGCGGGCCCTACGACGTTCGGCTCGAACTGCTCAACGACCAGGTGCAGCAGGGCGCGTACCTGGACTTCAACGCCACGCTCATCAATATGGGGCCATTGGACCAGGACGTGTTCCTGGAATACTGGACCGAAGACCCGGCCGCCGCCAAGACGTGGTACTATTCATCGGAAG
Source organism: Microcaldota archaeon (assembly GCA_027371655.1). The sequence continues at coordinate 2,298 of DAHXMR010000261.1, read as the reverse complement.
CCCTGTTCGTGGGCGCGGGCAAAAACGTTTCCATAGTGCGCAGCGCGTTCGTGTACTCCGGCCAGCAGCCCGGAATTTACACGCTGAAGGCGAGGCTGAATTACAGCGCCGTACAGCCCGTCATAGACGTCAACAAAAGCTTCCAGGTGGTGGCCCGGCCCGCGGCGGTTCCGCCCTCCGCCCCGCCCTCGTCCGCCGCGGGCTCCTCCGCGCCGGCTGCGCCTGGGGCCCCGGCCGCCCCCACGCCCACGCCGGTCCCGCCGCAGTGGAAAATGGAAATAATAGACGCGCCGCAGGAGGTCACCGCGCAAAGCGGGGAAACCAAGTACCTTAACTTCAAGGTCAAGAACACCGGTCCGCTTGCGATAACAAACCTCACCCTGGCATTCCCCGGAATACCCGACGGATGGGTGGACCTCAAGCCCTCGAAAATACTTTCCGTCGCCCCCGGGGAAACCGCCACGTTCGTCGCCGTGGTCGCCGTGCCCGAATCCTCGAAAGAACAGACAATAACCGCGCGCGCGGTCGCGGTATCAGATCAAGTTAAGCAGGAACGCGAATTCACCGTGAAAATATTCGAATCCAAACTCGCGCTTTTGGAATACGAGCTTGCCAAAGCGGAATCCTCCTACAAGCAGCTTACAGCCGACGCCAAAACCCTGCGCGACGCCAACAAGGACACGTCCGAAGTCGACGCGATAATGCTGCAGGCGTACGACTACCTGCAGTCCGCGCGCGACAACCTGCAAAAAGAGCAGATAGACGACTCGCTGCTCGACACGCGGCTTGCCCAAAAAATGATCGACAAGGGAACCGCCCTGCTCACCGCGGCCACCTACCCCCCAAGCGCGCTTGAAACAAAGTGGAATTTGTGGTTCTTCTTCACCGGCCTGCTCACGCTCGTGCTTTTGCTTTTCGGGCTACGCTTCGGATACCACAAGGTGCGCAAGGGATTCCGCGCCCGCGTGCTGGGAGAGGAAATAGCCGTCGGCGCCGAGGCCGAAAAGGAAACCGGCGCAATAGCCCGCGCCGTCGCCCGGCAGGTAAGCGGAAGCGGGGTGCAAAAAGCGCAGGAAGCCCTAGGCGCCGTGAGACGGGAAAGCAAATACGAACTGCAGTCCAAGCGCGAAAAGCTCCTGCGCGTGCTCGACCTGTTGGAAGACGAGCGCCGCAAGGGCCAGCTTGCCGAAAGCGCCTACCGCGAACTGCGCCGCCGCAACGAGAAAAAACTGCGCGACATAGAAGCGGAACTCGAAATATAACTGGGACCCGCGCCCGTTGCCCGCCGCGCCCGCGCAATGTGCGCGGCAACCCCGCCCAAAAGCCGTTTATTTCCCCCGCCCCAAATAACCATTATAGCGGGCAATAGCGGGTTTTTTCGCACATGGCAAGAATCATCTGCATCGCAAGCGGCAAAGGCGGAGTCGGCAAGACGACCATGGTGGTCAACCTCGGCGCCGCCCTCGCGGGAATATACCACAAGAAAACCACCATAGTGGACCTCAACCTCACCACGTCGCACCTGGGCGGCGCGCTCGGAATGCACTACTGCCCCGCGAACATCGCCAAAGTCCTGCGCGGCGAATCCCCCCTCGAAGACGCGCTATTCGCCCACGACCCCTCGCACATGCGCGTGCTCCCCGGGTCGCTGAGGCTCTCCGACCTGCAAGGCGTGGATTTTTCAAAACTCAAGCCCCTCCTCAAGACCGTATCCAACTGGAACGACTTCGTACTCGTGGACGCCGGCCCCGGCCTTGGCATCGAGGCCATGGCCGCGATGAAATACTCCGAGGAAATCCTCTACGTCACCACGCCCTTTGTGCCCGCGGTCATGGACGTCGTGCGCTGCGAGGAGGCCGCGAAAAACTTTTCCGCAAAAACCCTGGGCGTTGCCGTCAACATGGTTGACGAGGAAGAGCACCAGCTCACCCGCAGGGAAATAGGCCAACTGGCAAACCTTCCCGTGGTGTCCGAAATCCCCCGCGACAGCGCCGTGTCAAAAAGCCTGGCCGCCGAAACCCCCCTTGTGCTCTACGACGAACGCTCCCCGGCTGCGCAGGAATTCATAAGGCTTGCCGCGAAAATCGCCGGCCTTGCTCCCGCGACAAAAGAACACGGAATTCTCCATAAAATTTCGCACCACCTCAAAAAACGCGTGCGCGCCGCCCTCAAGTAATGGCCCGCCGCCAAGCGGGAAAATGAGGGCAAAATAAGCAGAAAGAACAGAAAGACTAATAACCGCAAAAACGCTTCCATACTCCGGGGCGAGCGCTTCCAAAAAACCAAAACAAAAAGTGC
>DAHXMR010000254.1 GCA_027371655.1 Microcaldota archaeon | reverse complement strand
CGAGAGCCATCCGCATCCCTCGAAGGAATCGCCTCCCGCGCTTTGCACGAAAAGCGAATAGTTGGAAACCGAAGGCGTCCCGTAAACGGACATTTGCGTTTTTTCAAGGGAGGCGTAGGAGTGGTTCAAGCCGATGGCGGTAAATTGCACGAAGGGGTTTTGCGAAAACGCCGTGGCGTCGATTGAAAAGTTGAGGTTCTGCAGGGGGGAATAGTTGCCTGAAACGAACGACGCGTATGCCGAAAGCTGCGATGCCGGGCCGGCGTTTTGCATCGACGACGGAAGGCGGTCCCACGTGCGCACTATCACGGGGCCCGAGGAATTTGCGGGGTCTTGCAAAAACGCGGTGGCGTTGAATTCCAAAAAGCCCTGCAAATCGCGCGATATTTCGTCCCCTATTATCGAGGCTCGCACGGAGGGCCGCAGGCTTGCTATTGCCGCCTCGCGGTCGGACGCGTATTTGGCGTAGTACGACGCCTGTGCCAAAAGCACGATGAAAATCGCGGCAAACGCGATTGACAGGAGGAAGCCCTTCCTTTTTTTGCCCTGGATTTTTTCGGAATGCATTTTGAAAACCGTTTTTTCACCCGGCCCTGCGGCAGGAGGATAGCTCGGCAACGTAGCTTGACGCGGTTGCCGAGGACGAATTCACGATCACGAAGCTTCTTTTTGCGGAAACCGTCCGCCGGGCTGACGCGCAGGAGCAGCCCGACAGTTGCCCGGTTGAAAACGCCTGCGTCCCCGCGGGGTATGCGGTTATTTTCAGGCTTTCGAGGCAGACGTTCGGGGGCAACAGGGAGGAGAAATTGGACATTTCGGATGCGGACATGCGCGAGAGGGCGCCGGTGTTTTCAAGCAGCGCCAAAAAGTCGGAGGACTGGCGGAACGCGGACAGGTCGGATTCCGAGGAATGCTCGGTTTCGGAAATGATGCCGAATGCCAGCGTTATGAGCATGGCGCTTATCGCGAGTGCGAACACCGCGTCGATGGAGAAGAAAATCCCCCTTTCCCGCGCCGGCGATTTGCAGTCCATTCCAAAATCAGCTTCCGAAGTAACCGTAAGTTGTCCAAACGGAAATGCGCGCGCGCACGGGCGTTGCGTTCAGCAATGCGAGCCTTTCCGCGGAGGCGGAGTTGTTTTGCGAAGGCTGCGCGGATGCGTTGGTGGAAAAAAGCGTTGCGCCGCTTGAATCGTAGATTGAAACCGAGAAGTCGTAGCCCGCCTTGCGCAGGCCCATGAGCATCGAGGCGTTGGAATAATTCGCGTTCGCCGAAGCGCGGTTTATCGAGGAAAAAAAGAAGGAAACCTTGTCGTAGTCCAAAACCCCGGGGCTTGACGCGAGCCCGATTCCCGAAATTTGCGCGGAATCCATTTTCCCGAACCGGGTCCAGTTCGACGGGTTGCCCGGCGACTGCACCAGTGCCGCGAGGGCGTCGGATGCCGATGCCGAAAGCTGCGAGCGCAGTTCGTCCTGGGATTGGGCGGAGTCGGCGCGGGAAAACGCGAAAACCGTTATTGCCGCAAGCGCGACCACGGCGACCGACGCGAACATCAGGTCCGCGGAGAAAAACTGCCCGCGGAACGCGGGGGTGCGGTTGCGCGGGAAATTACGCCGATTCAATGTAAATGTCACCGTTGTTGTTCACTATTGTTGCGCGCGATGCGTTGGCGAAAGTGCAGGAAACTATTGCAGAGCCGCCTTGGGAAAAAACGCGGTTTGCGAGGATGGTTTCGGAAAAGGAGCGGGAGTTGCTGCGCCACCTCACCTCCAAAACCGAGTTGTTCGCGCAGATGACGTATTGCCCGAGCGTGGCGGACTCGTTGCCGAAAGTTGTTGAAAGGCTGGTGCCGTTTGCCGAGGAGTAAACCGCGTTGATTGCGCGGGAAAGCGTGAACGCGATTTTTTTTGCGGCGATGTTTTCGCCGGACTCCCAAAGCGACTGCTGTTTTCCAGCGTAGACCTGCATCAGCGCGAGGAAAACCGCAAGGGAAATTGCCGCGGCAAGGAGGAGTTCGACGCTCAGTTGCCCACGGAACGCGGGGACGCCGCGGGTTTTAGGTTTCTTTTTGCAAATCATTTGTTTGTGCCCCCAATGCCCCGCGTGATGATTTCCCGCCGGGCCGCCCCTGCCAAAACTAGCTGATTGAATATCCGCGCCTAATCGAAATGTTCCTTGTTCCCGTGGTTGCCGAAACGTCCAGGTAATGGCTGCCTGCGGCCACTCCGCTTGTGTTGAAAACGTAGGAGTAGTTGCCGCCGCCCAAGCTTGTTGCCGAGGTGCCGGGGATAACTGTGGAATCGTTGGAAATCGTGATGTTCGCCGCGGTGTTCAACCCCGCAACGCCCACTCCCCTCTGGTTCCAAATCGTGAAGTTCAAGGTAATCGTGCTTGCGGCGGAATAGTTGGCCTTGTCGGGCGTGAAATCGAGGTCTATTTTCCACAGTTCCGTGCCGTCGCCTCCCACGCGGAATTTGTTTGTTCCCAAAGCGCCTGCAAGCGCGCGCAAGAACCAGCTGCCTGTTCCTCCGGTCGTGTTGAGGCCGAAGCTCGAATTGTACTGGCCGCCGGAAACGTTGGCGGAAACCGTTTGTTGCAGCGTGCCCGAAGAATTTGTCAGGTTGATTTGCGTTGTCGTGGCCGTTGGCCATAGCGTGCCGTTTGATTGGTAGATGTTCACGCGGTAGTAGACCGCGCCGCAGTTCGAATACGAAGTTTGCGAGGTGTTCACCGCGGGCGCCTGCGTGATGTTCACGTTGCCGTTGGCGTCGCCGTCGTCGTAGCCCGCCTTTGTGCAGTTCACTGAATAGTTGTAGACCGCGGGCGTTGCGAAAGTGCGCGAGTAATTGTACAGGGAGCCGTTGGCCACCATATTGTTGAACGTGGAGGGCGCGTCGGAGAAGTTTATCTGGCAGGCCGCCGAGGTTATGGCGGCGGCGTTTGTGTAATTGGAATAATTCGCGTAGAACCAAATGCCGTCCCCGGTAATGGCCGCGAGGCTTCCTCCCTGCGGGTCGCCTTGGTCGTACGCGGAGAGGTTGGTTTGGTAGCCGGTTATCCTGAACGTGCTGTTTGCGGACAATTGCGCAACAAATCCGCTTACCGCGGAGTTGAGCAGGATTCCGTACTGCCAGCGGCCGGTGCCCGAGCCCGCGGTGAGCGTCCAATTCACGTAGGTGGTTGCGCCGGGTGCGAGGAGGGAAACGTTCTGCGGCTGCGAGCCTGCGGGAACGGTTGCGGGGTCGCCAACTGCGGGCAGGGGGGTGTCAACGCTTGCCGAAACGTTGTAGCGCGCCCACGCGCTCGCGTTCACGCAGCGGTATGCCGGGGACGCCGGGCAGCCTATTGAGGCGTTTATGTTGCCCATGTTGGTCATGGTTTGGCCGGAGAGGTTGCTTGAAACGAGCGTTACGTTGGCCTGCCCCACGTGCCCGCGTATCGCGGCCGAACTTCCGTTGATTCCGGTTATCTGCGCGTCGCTGCTTGTCGCCTGCAAAGTCCAGTTGCGCGCAAGGCCGGTTGCGGAAACGTTTCCGTATGTTGCGTTTGCGGTGATTGCGGAAAAGTTGAGCGTGCAAAAGCCAGCAGTGCCGGTCCAGCACGATTGTGTTTGCGAATTGCTTCCCGTTTGGAGGGCAAGTTGCGTGCCTGCTGAAATAGCCGCGTTGGGCGTTCCGCCCGCGTCGTTTGTGAGGGTAGTAAGTGTCGTGGTAGCGCAGGACGCGTTTGCATTTGTTGGCGCGGTGCAGTTCACCGAACCCGACAGGGAAATCGTGTCGTAAATTGAAACGTCCTGCGTTGTTGAGGGGGATTGCACGGGGGAAGTGTACGCGCCCGCGAATATCCTCATCCGTCCCGCGCTTGCGGACGTTGTGGGCGAGCCGGCGTTTACCGTGGTCGTGTTGGCAAAACAGCGCAAATAAAGCGTTGTGTTGGACAGGCCTTCGATTTGCCACGTGCGGTTGCACGAGCGCGAGCTTCCGCAGTTGTAGAACGCGGGGCCACCGCCGGTTTCATTTGATGATGCGTTCGCATCGTTTTGGAATTGCGCGAACGTGCCGGTTGCGTTGGATTGCAGGCCTATTGTGAGTTGTGCGCATTGGCCCGGCAAGCAGGAAACGCTGCACGAAACCGTCGCATTGTCGTTGTAATTGTTCTTGCCGACGTCAAGGTCGGTCGAGTTTGAGAACACGGGCGTGGCAAGGGTTGCCGAGAACCTGTCAAGGGCGAATACCGCTTGTTCGAATTGGTTGGAAGTCGTGGTGGTTGCAAGCGAGTTGGATACTTCGGGATTGGTGCATCCGCCCGCGGTGCAGCGCACGATTCCCTTGAAGTAGGATGCGACCGCAGTCTGGCCGCGGAACAGGCCGACTATGTCGCCGTTTGCGTTGCTGGTGTCGGCGGCGATGAATATCCATGCAGTGTTGCTGCCTATGCTGGCCGCGCCGAAGGGCGATGCCAGTCGCGCGCTCCAGGTGCCCGCTGCGCAGTTTGCCGCGCTTGTGCATTGGAAGGCCGATGCGAATTTTGTGTTGCTGTCGCCGTATGCTACGAAGGAGCCGCCCGTGCTTGACACTTCGGCGACGTCGAAGTTGCGCTTGCTTGCGCCTGCGGAGAATTCGATGCTGGTGTCAAGCCCTACGCCCGTGCCCCACGCGGTGCCGCTCCACGATTGGCAGTCCAAGTCCGCTTGGGTGCCTTCTATATAGCACATTTCGATGCGGTCCGTCGCGTTGGTGCTTGCAAGCTGTATGTTCGTTATTGTCGCGGCTCCGCCGCCGTTGAACGCCAGTCCTATCGTGCCCCAAGTTTCGGTGGCGTTGGAGTAGGTTATGTAATACGGCGCGTTTATTGTGGAGTTTGCCCACAGGATGAGCGCATCGCCGCTTGTCTGCTCGTATGCCACGTCGAAGGTTTGCGCGTTGGTCAGCCCGGCAGCGCCGGAGTACACTTTTCCGAGGGATTGGGATGCGAGCCAGTCGGTGCCGTTGAACGGCTTTGCGAAGCCGTCGCCGTTTGAGTCGACCGTGACGAGCATCATCTTGTCGTAGTCAACAAGCTGGTTTGCGGCAAGCCTCACCCATTGGATTTGGCCCGTGCCGCCCATTGTTACGTTTGTTGCGGCCGACCACGCCGTACCGTTCCATTCGCGGTATTGTATTTGGCCCGCGGTGCCCGCGCCGTAGGCGACCACGGCGTCTCCGCTTTGGCGCTCGGTGGCCAAATCGAACGCGCGGTTGCTGTCGGGGGTGGAATTGCTCATCGAAACCGGCGTGCCCCAATCCGAACCGTTCCAAATTTGCACTTCGGTGCGGTTTGCGTCGTCGAGGGTTCCGAGTATGGTTTCGTTGCGCACGGGGTTGGGTTTCAGCACCACCCATTGCACGTTTCCTGCCACCGCGTTGGCGTTGGCAAGGCCGCTCCACGTTGCGCCGTTCCAAAGCGTGTAGCGCGGCGTGGTCTGCAGCGCGTTCTGCTGCGTGACGAGCATGCCGCTTCCGGCAAGCGCGGGGCTGGCAAAAACTGCAAGTAGCGAAAGCGCGAAGAGCGCGGCGAAATGCATCCCGGTTTTTTTCATTTTTTCATCAAGCGCATCCCGTTATGTTGAATGAATACAATTTTGCGAGTCCGCTTTGGTTTGCGCGCACCGTGTAATTGTTTCCAACAGGCAACCCCGCCGGGCTCACTGAATCGTTGATTGCGCCCGTGGCGTCGGGCGTCACGTTTTTGGGATAGGGCGCGCCTATCGAGCTTGCGTTGGGGAAGCGCACGTCAACCGTAACGTTAAGCGACGAGTTCCAACTGCTGCCGCTTATGGAAATGTTTTGGGTCGCGAAGTCGAAGATTTGTTTTGGCGTTGAAAGCGAAGAATCGCTGAACATTTCAATTGTTATGTAGGAGACGTTGCCGCCGCCGGTGCACGAGCCTCCGCCGCAGGAGGGCGGGCACAGGCTTCCGGAACAGAATGACGCACAGTTTCCGGAGGTGTAACAGGAGAGCCCGGCGCAGGTTTGGCTGGCGCAGGTCAGGGGGGAAACGGTTATTGCAAGGTCGTTTTGCGCGGTTTCGCCGTTGCTCGCGTTGGAGTAAACGAAGCCGTCGAGGAACGAGCCCGTCGTTCCAGTTGTGCTTGAAATGTTCAAGGTGAGTGTGGTGTTGGTTCCCGCGCCAAGCACGATGTTCTTGATTGTGCCCGCGGTGTCGGACCAGTTCACGGAAACGTCCGCGCTTGCGGGCCGCGAGAGGTTTAGGGTGACGGAAAGCGAATCCGTGTTGTTGAGGTTTGTTATGGTGATGTTTTGCCGGGTGAAGTTCGTGGGGTAAATCGTGGCGTAAACCGTGGAGGGCGTGACAAGCAGCGATGCGGTGCCGATTGACACGCGGCCGTCTTCTGTTGCCGAAACCCACAGGTAATACGTTCCGGGGATTGACGGAATCGCGCCGATGACCGTTTCCTGCGTTTGGGCCACCGCGTCGGAGAAGCCGGTTTGCATTGCAACCCTGATGCTTATGGCGTTGTTTTGCACGGCCGTGGAATTGGTGCCGTCGGGCACGGTGATGCGCACCTGTTTTTTCGCCCCCGCGCCTTCGGCGTACACCTCGTCGGCGGCGCGTGCGAGGTCGCGGACGCTGCTTTGGGCCTGCGAAAAGCGCGCGGATGCCTCGGAGGAGATTATGGACTGCTGGCTTCCCGAAAGCACGACGTACAAAACGGCTATGCCTATTGCGGTGAGGACGAGGAGTTCGACGGCGGACTGGGCGCGTTGTCGAGGCGGATTGCTTGAAAGGAGAAGGCGCGGTTGCGTGGTGCGGGGACTGCGCTTTGGCATATTGGGGAGAACGTTTTCCGCGTATTTAATCGTATATAATCGGGGCTGGTTTTCAGATTTTCAGCAGGTGTTTTTTGAACGGAGCGAAGTGGGGATCGGCCGAAACTATTTTCGCGCCGTGCGCCTGCGACGCGGCCAGCGTGAAAGCGTCCACCGCACTGAGGCCATGCGAGGCGCGCAGTTCCGCCGCCGCCATCGCCAGGTATTCGTCAATCGGAACTATCTGGGCATTGTTTCTGACGAATGCCACTGCAGCATCCGCTTTTTCCCTGCCTTCGCGAAGGGAAAGGTATTTTATTTCGTACAAGTTTGCGGTCGTGGTAAGTATTTTGCCCGCGTTTTCCTTCAAGAGTTTTTCAACGGCAAAGGATTTTTCGCCGCCTCCAAAATAAGCCTGCCACGCGCTGCTGTCAAAAACCAGGTTCATGGTGGATTCCGCCTATCGTTCCTTTTCGTGTTCGCGCTTCCAAACCTCGAACGTAAGCGAGGGCATGGAGCCCCGCATTTCCTCAATGCCCTTTATGCGGCGCAGTACTAGCTTTTCCTTTTCGACTTCCAGGCTGAAGGACTCGGATCCGATTTCATCGCGAACTTTTTTCGGGAGCAAAATCCTCCCCGACTTGTCGATGCGCACGAAAACCACTCAAACCACCAGTAAGCCTATACTAATGGCAGTTTTTAAATTTTGCCATTTTAAACAAAAATGGCGGTTTTAGAATTTTTGGGTTCCGCCGAACACGGGTTGGCCGGGGTAGGTGGTGATGCCGGTTTTTTCAAACGACATGGGCACTATGGCTGCGTTGTGCTTGGTGCCGCGCATTTTCATTATTTCGAGGGCGCGCACGCGCTTGTCCCCGCGCCGCAGGTTGTACAAATAGACGAGGCCGTCGGAGAGGAAGCTCAGCTCGAAGCGCGTGCGCAATTCGCCGTTGGGAAGCGATTGGGCCTCGGAGGTCATCAGCGTGGTGCATCCCCATTTTTTGAGCACGTTCATCGCGCTTGTCAGGCCCTGCCTGCGGCGGTATTCGTCTTCGAACAACAGGGCGAAGGAGGTGACCGAGTCTATTATGAGGCGCTTTGCGCCGATGTCGCGTATTATGTCCTCGACTATCTGGCCCTCGGTGAGGAAGCGCTCTATTTCGTGGGGAGGGTATTCGAGGATGACGAGTTTTTTTTCCTTTTCAAGCCTTGCCAAATCCCATCCGAAGCGCAGGGCGCGGCGGAATATGTCCTTCTTTTTTTCCTCGAAAGTGATGTAAATGCCGGGTTCGCCCAGGCGGCTTGCGCCGTCGTGCAAAAATTGCAGGCAAAACGTGGTCTTCCCGCTTCCGGAGTCGCCTGCGACTATTACCATGCTTTGGTCCTCGAACCCCCCTTCCATCTGAGCGTCCAGGCCCTGGATTCCGGATTCCACGCGCTTGGCGGTCTTCCTTCCGCCGGGCAAATAGTCCGCCTTGGCAAGTGGCGCAAGCAGTTCTTCCTTGCTTCGCGCGGGAAGCGGGCCGGCTTGCGCGGGCTTCGTGCCCGGCGCGGCTTCGCGTGCGGATAGGGCGGCAATGGCCAGCCGCGGGAGCAACGGCTTTGATTTTTGTTCTTCGGGCATTTTGCAAAGGCACTTTTTGTTTTGGTTTTTTGGAAGCGCCGCCCTCAAGTAATGGCCCGCCGCCAAGCGGGAAAATGAGGGCAAAATAAGCAGAAAGAACAGAAAGACTAATAACCGCAAAAACGCTTCCATACTCCGGGGCGAGCGCTTCCAAAAAACCAAAACAAAAAGTGCCTTTGCAAAATGCCCGAAGAACAAAAATCAAAGCCGTTGCT
>DAHXMR010000249.1 GCA_027371655.1 Microcaldota archaeon | reverse complement strand
AAACGGTTTCCGAAAACGTCGAGGGGTTCAAGCGCCGCGTTTCCCAGCTGTCCCTGCTTTTGAAGGCGCCAAAGCGCTTTTCCGCCGTTGACGAAATGATGTTCTCGTTCGAGGAGCTCCCCGCGTTCGGAAAGGAATACTGGTTTTTGGACTTCGCGTCGACCGAAGGCAAATCGCAGCAGCAGCTGGTCCTCACGTTCGGCCGCGCGTCGGGGGAAATGGCGGTCAACCGCAAGCCCGTGCGCGAAACCGCCCCCTCCTCCGCGGAAAAGGAGTGCATGGCGATAGGCTGGCATTTTTCGCGCGAAAAAAAAGTGTTCGCCGAAGGCGTGCAAAAAGTGCGCGCAACATTCGGCGGCCAAAAAGAAAAGCCCGCGGCGATAAACAGCTCGTCCAAAAACTGTTCATTCTCCCTTTCCGGGGCGTACCCAAACTATGGAATCGCGTGCGCGGACGGGGAGGGGAAGGTTTTTTTCAAGGCGAGCCTGCGGCCGCCCCAAAAAGGCGAAACCCCCTTCGAATTCGCGTCATTGTTCCAGGGCATTTTCGGGTTCCAATTGGTCAACCTGTATTTTGATTTCGAAGGCGAACTCGAAGGAAGGGCATTCAAGGGAAAATGTTATTTGCAAAAAGTCCTGGGCGTCGGGCCGTTCGTGCCATGGAGATGGGCGCGCTGCGTTTTCCAAAACGGCTCGGTGATGGAATTTTTCGAAATGACCGCGCCGACCCCCCAGTTTTTGCCCAAAAAATCCCTCGACTCGTGGTACTCCTTCCAAAAGCCCGGGGAAAAGCGCGAGACGGTTTACGGAAAAATCAGGATAGACAAGCTCGAGCCGGTTCCCGGGCAAGCCGCGCGCTGGATAGCGTCAAGCGCGGATGGCAGGGCGTTCTTGGAGGCAAGCGCGTACGCCGAACACGTCTTCTCCTTCGAGACGAAGGCCGCCGGAAAATTCGTGTACGAAGAGCACTTCGCGAGCGCGCGAGACTTCTTCTTTTTGGAAAAATCCAAAAACGGCCCGAAAGCCGGCGCGTTTGCCAAGCCGACGCTTCAAAACCTGCAAAAAACCGGAAGCGGCGTTTGCCTCTTCGAAGACGCCTACGGGTTCCTGCTGTGAAGCGTTCGTTTATTCTATCCAGTGCGTTTTGCCCGCGTTTTCGACGTGAAGCGACCGGTTCGTAAAGTGTTTTATTACTTCGGGCAGTCTTTGGGTCTCCATCGCTTTTGCAACAAGAGCCGCAATTTCATGTGCCTGCGGCATGGCTTTTTCATCATGCACACGTATCACGGGCATCAGCGATTCGTTAGAAACGCGGTTTTCCCGGCCAATCATCCGTTCGCTTGGCGTGGGCGCAAGCCCAACCGTCAGAATGACTTTGCCGTTTTTTGCAATCACTATGTTGCGCTTAGTCGGCTTTGGCATATTGGGCATCAGCGCGCTATTGCGCGGGTTAATTGACGCCACAACCCGATAGTCGCTTCCGGTTCTGCCCTTTGAAAAAAACGCCTCAATGTTGCCGCGCAAAGATTTATTTCCCGAAAGCGTGCGCGCCCTCAAGCCGCTCGTCCGCGAAACAGATGCCATCAAAAACCACCTAACGAAGTTGTTAAAATCCCGGCTTTTATACGTTGCCAGCAAGGGCTTCAGGCGCATAAATATTCGCGGATTTTGGAGCTCTTGTATTTCCCGGGAAGGAAGCCTTTTTTCAGCCTGACGACTTTGGCTTTCAATCCCAGTTCGGCAAGCCGCGCCCTTACGGCGTTCTCGTCCGCGGGCTGGTCGTAGCCAAGCACAATCACCTGCGGCCTCTCGCGCTTGGCGGTAGCATAAAAATCAGTCTTAGCCCCCAAGCACGCCTTGTCG
>DAHXMR010000234.1 GCA_027371655.1 Microcaldota archaeon | reverse complement strand
GGCTTTTTCATGATTGGCAACAAGGGCGACACGCCGGAAACCATCCGGGAGACCATTTCGTTTGCGCACAAGGTCGGGCCCGATTTCTGCCAGTTCTCCATCGTGCGGCCGGACCCCGGCTCGCCCCTTTACATTGAATTCAAGGGCGAAATAGAGGCCAAGCACATTTCGTGGGGGGACTACTACGCGTTCCCCAAGGACGCAACCAAAATGCCTCTTGTAGGCACAAATCTCTCCGCCGAGGAGCTCATGAGGTTCCGCGACATCGCGCTGTTCTCCTTCTACAAGCGTTCGATGGCAAAAGACGCGCTTTTGCACGCCAAGCGCAGGGAAGTGGCCGGGCTTGTGCGCCGCGTGCGCGACGTCTACGTGCCCGCCCTTAAGTACTCGTTTTTCCCAATGACCTAAAAGGGGGCAAAAGGAGCCGAAAGGTGCGGAAAACTTATGGCGGCTGCAAAAATGGTGAAAACTGTTTTGCTTACTGGCGCGACCGGCAGGTTGGGCCGGCTTCTTGTTGGCAAATTCCTCTCGAATGGCTGGCGCGTCCGCGCGCTGGTGCGAAATACTGCTTCGGCGAAAGCCGCATTCGCGGAAACCGCGCAAAAGGCAAAGGCGCGCTTGGAATTTTTTGAGGCAGATTTTTCCGAAGCACCGCTTACGGCGCTTGCCAAAGCCTGCAGCGGCGCTTCCGTTTTGGTGCACGCGGCGGCTGCAATTCGCGAGGCAGAGTTGCCAAGGGAACAGGTGTGGAAAACCAATTTGCATGGCACAAAGAACCTTCTTGCCGCCGCGAAAAAGGCGGGCGTTGGGCGTTTCGTGTTCATTTCTTCCACCAACGTTTACGGCCCCGCGGCCGGAATGGTGGACGAAACGCGCCCCCACAAGGCGGCTACCGAGTACGCGAAAAGCAAGGCCGAAGCCGAGCGCGCGGTGGAAAAAAGCGGTATTGAATACGTTATTTTGCGCCCCTGCCAGATTTACGGCAAGGGGTTCGAAGGCGATTTTAGCCGCATAATTTCCGCCGCAAAACGCGGCAAGCGCTTTGTAGTCGTCCCTTCGGGAAAAATCCACTTGGTGCACGCAAGCGACGTGGTGGACGCGGTTTTGGCCGCAAGCACGGTGAAAGCCGCGGCGAACAAGGATTTCATTATCACAAGCGGAGAGGATATATCAAACCGCGCGTTTGCAAACGCGGTCGCAAGGCAGG
>DAHXMR010000204.1 GCA_027371655.1 Microcaldota archaeon | reverse complement strand
TTTGTTGATTCCAAACCGCGGGGTTGTTCTTTTCAACATCCGCCTTCAGCGCCGGATAGCTGCTTGCCAGAAGGCTGAGGCTTTTTACCGGGTCGTCGAAGGAAACGCCCATCGCCTGCCCGTACTCCGGCGTTCCTGTCGGAATCATCATGTCGATTGCGTCCTGCTGCGATTTTATCCGTTCGACGGGGAAAACCGCGGCAACAGACTGCTGAGTGGACTTTATCTTGGAAAGGTCGACGCTTGACAGGTCCTTTTCCACGGCAGTTGCCCCCGTGCCCTGCGCCTGAATGCCGCCCGCCCCGGTGCCGATGCTTACGTTGGCCGAAAAGGCGGTTTGGGAAAGCTTTTCCACCGCGTTCTGCGCGCCGAAAATCATCGCCTGGTTGTAAGCAAGAATGCAAAATGCCAGGATGATGAGGCCGTAGACCAGAAGCCCGCCCGTGCCGCTTCCGCCGCCCGATGCGGGCCGGGAAGGATGCTGCGGGTGCGCATGGGCGTGCCCCTGTTCGTGAACCGGCATTTGAAGAAAACCTCCACCAAAAACATTTACAACAGTTGTAATGCTTTCTGCGCCCGCGCGTATTTAAGCGTTTGCAAAAAGGATTACACTAAATGTAAAGCAAAACCAATAATAAGCAGGCGGCGCAATTATTTAAATCCTGCGCCCCGTGGGCGCGGCGGGTTGTTTTCGCTTCGTACGGGTTTTGGTGGCAAACTGTGGCAAAAAGGGATTCTTCCAACGCCGGGGGCGCGCTCAGCCCTCTTGAATACTCGGTCGCATGCGTGCTTTGGGGCTGCCCGTCCAGGAAGATGAAGGTCCGCGAAATCCACCGAAAGGTGCGCGAGTCCTGCAAAAAGAGGGTCCCCCTGACAAGCGTTGCCGTGATGCTCGACAGGCTGCACAAGAAGGGCATAGTATCAAGGCAGGCGGAGGCGGGCCTTGGCGGCTATCATTACCTTTATTCCTCGAAGGCGACACGGGGCGATTTCGAGCGGACTGTTCTGGAGAAGGCGGTGGACGGCCTCATCGAGAACTTCGGCTCGTCCGCGGTTTCGTATTTCAACGAGCGCTTTTCCAAGTAGTAAGCTAAAGTGAGCCTAGTGGGCGCAAGTGCGGCGGGCTGCCGGGGTGCTTTGCGTTTTTGGGGTTTTGATGGAAATGATTGAAAACTTCGGCCTAACCGGATTTTTGCAGAATCCGCTGAAGGCTTCCCTTCTTGTGCTGACAATAGTGCTCTTATCGGCGTGCATCGCGCTCCACTTTTTCAGGAAAAACCCTGTTTTTTCGCGCTTCCGCGTTTTCTCGGTGTACCTTCAGATGGCGTTCGTCTTTTCGGCGGCTCTTTTGGCCGCCTTTGCGACCACGTGCTCGGTCATGCTGCTTCCGTGCCAGAACTCGGGGCTTGTGAGCCTCGCCGCGTTCGCCGTCCCCGTTGCCATGGCCTTGGTGGTATTTTTGGGCCCGCATTTTTTTGCGCGCATCTACGCGTTCTACTCCGGCGCCAGGGAAGTGAAAAACGGGGCGCTCAAGTCGCGGCTTGAAGAATTGGCGGTACGCGCAGGCATCGGCAAATGCGGCCTTTACGTTTTCGACTCGCCCAAGCCCTCTGCGTTCTCCTTCTCGGGGGGCAACGGCGCGGTGTTCCTGTCTGTCGGCCTGCTTGACCTGCTTGGGAAAAATGAATTGGACGCGGTGATGCTGCACGAGGTTGCCCACATCAAATCCCGCAGTTCTACGTTCAAGCTCTCGGTCGCGGTGCTGCGCGCCCTTTCGCCGTTTTCCGCGGCAAGCAGCTTCAACGGCGAGCTTTCACGCGAGGAGGAGAAAGCGGATTCCTTTGCCGCGTCCATGCAGGGCACGCACAGGTTTTTGCGCTCGGCGAAAAGGAAGCTCGATTCGTATTCCGCGCAATAAGCGCTGCAGCCTTCAGGGCCTTTTTTGCGTTTTTGCCAAAAGCGCCTTTTCAGTGCAAAAGATACTTTAATACGGCAATTGCGCCCACGAGGATTGGCTGGTGCAATAGGTAGATTGCAAGTGAATTTCCCCCCGCCCACGCAAGCATCCCGGCCTGCGGGTTTTGGGCGGGTGCGCGCAGCGCCCTGCGCGCGTTGGGGTCAAAGACCCACGGCTGAAGCCGTGGGCTTGTCTGCATTTCAGGCAA
>DAHXMR010000201.1 GCA_027371655.1 Microcaldota archaeon | reverse complement strand
TTCTCCTTTCGCTCCTCGAACGCGTCCAAAAGTACGGTGAGGAACGCGCGGTCCACTCCCGTCGAAGGCTCGATTACGTATGGCACGACCTTTTCGCCGGTTGCAACGTCGAAGTAAGACAAGTCCTTCCCGCTGAACTTGGCGTGCTGCTTCAAGTCAAAATCAGTGCGGTTGGCAATTCCCTGCAACTCCTTCCAGCCCCACGGATAATTGTACTCCAAATCCCACGTCTCGGTCGAATAGTGGGACAACTCGGTGGGCACATGCTGCCTCACACGCAGATTTTCGTGCCGAAGGCCGAGAGAAAGAAACCACTTTGTGATTTCGGCTATCCAGTACGCGTGCCATTGTGTTTTGATTATGCCTTTTTCCAGCGCGTTGCCGATTTTCATCTTCTCGTGGGGAAGTTGCTTTTCCTGCATTTCAGCAGTAAAGAAAAACGCTTCAAGGTCTTTGTGCGCAGCACCAAGAAGGGGGCAATCGTTGATTTTTGCGGGGTGGATGAAGAATTCGATTTCCATTTGCTCGAATTCGCGGCAGCGGAAAACGAAGTTGCGTGGGGCGATTTCGTTGCGGAAGGCTTTTCCGATTTGCGCGATTCCAAACGGCAATTGCTTGCGGGAGCTGGCTTGGATGAGCTTGAAGTCCGCGAAAATCAGTTGCGCCGTTTCGGGGCGCAGGTAGGCGATTGACGAGTCGTCTTCCACGGGCCCAACGTGCGTGCGGAACATGAGGTTGAACACGCGGACAACCGTAAGCTCGCCCTTGCACTTTGGGCAAACAATCTTGTGCTTGTTGATGAGGTTCTGCAGGGCTTCCAAGGACAAGCCGTCCACGCTTATTTTCAGCTCGTCTTCGACCAAGTGGTCGGCGCGGAAGCGCGACTTGCATTTCTTGCAGTCCACTAATGGATCGTTGAACGCGTCCGCGTGCCCCGACGCCTTCCACACCATCGGGTGCGAAATGATAGTGCCGTCCATGCCGACAATGTCGGCGCGGTCTTGCACGAAATTCTTCCACCACGAACCCTCGATGTTCCGCTTGAGCTCCACCCCGTACGGGCCGTAGTCGAAAAACCCGGCCATCGAGCCGTAAATGTCACTATTTGGGAACAAGAGGCCCCGGCGCAAGCAGAGGTTGACTATCTTGTCAAAATTGGTCTGGCCTTGGGAAATAGAAGGCTTTTCGGAAGGATTGGCCATTTCAAGGTTACCTGGATTTGGAAAAACTGTTGGTTTATATTAGTCAAACCTGTGAATTGCTCCTGGGCCGTAAGCCAAAGGGCTTCCTGGTTCATCGACGAGCCGGCTTGGCTCATTTCCCCAAGCGTTATTTCCCGCCAT
>DAHXMR010000195.1 GCA_027371655.1 Microcaldota archaeon | reverse complement strand
GCGCGGCTTGAGCAGGTATTTTTCGTACAGCGCCATCATCAGGCCGACTATGGCGGCGTACGCGCTGAGAAGAAGCTGCTGGGGAATCATTTGCGCCATTGCGGGGGATGCCACCGCCAGGCCGCCGAAAAGGACCGCGATGAACGCGACAAGCTGGAGCATTTGCCTATTGAATATCTTACTCAGGGACACTGGCATCACCTACGGTTCTGGATTTACTATGAAAGCCCTGCCTGCGCAGGACGCTTCCAAGCCGGTGGGCGGCTTTTTTTTGTTATAAGCCTTCCCTCGGTTTGCGCTCTTAAACCTTTCCAATTTTTAAACGCCCGCTTCGGGCTGCCCTTTTTTGAGGAAATTGAAGTAGGGCTGCACCCACTGCGACCACAACTGCGCCGGATTCTTCAACGGAACCGGCCTCCGGCTCCCGCCGGCGCCTTGCGCCGAAAGCGGTGACGGGTTTGCCCAAGCGGGCTCCGCGGGCGCGAACAGTTCGTTGTTGTAGAATGCGGCGCACTCGCTTTGCTGGTGCACCAGGCTCGAGAGAAGCACTTCTTCGGCTTCCCTTTCCCTTCCCGCAATCAGGAGCGCTTTTACCAGGTATGGCGCGTCGCGGGGCCAGGCAACGGCGCCGTGGTACTGCCCGTCGCCCAGGAACGCCTCCTTTTGGAGGGAGGCGGGGATTTTCACGAGCATCCCGAACAGCCTTCCTTCGCTTCTTTCGAACGCCTTTTCGCATTCGGACACGGCGCTTTGGAATTCGGCCTTGGAAAAAAGTTCGGGAACGGTTGCAAGTGCGCAGATTGCCGTGCTTGAAATCCCGCTTGAACGCATCAGTTCGCCGTTATCGGCCGTTGCGATGTGGCACAGTTTTCCGCCGTGGAAAAACGTTTCCTTGAAGCTTTTTTGCGCTTTTTCAACAAGCAGGCCCGCGGTTTTCTTGTCCGCGCCCTTGGCGGCCGCTTCGTATTTTTTGAGCATCGAAATCCACAGGCCGTTGGCCTCCACAAGCGCGTAGTTGGGCCCGCATAATTTTTCGCGCGCGGCGCCCTCGGACAGCGCCAGGGCTTTTTCCGCCCACTCTAGTGGAATGCGCGTTGGCACGGGTATTGCCGAGTTGCCGCACTGCCGCAGGGTGCGGGAGTCGGTCCACGACCAGTCCGCGCTGCACCAGAGCAACCCGTTTTCCGAGATTTTCGCCCCGCTTCCGTCCGGAAGCGTTATTCCCCCCTCAAGGGACGCGATTGCCTTGTGCGCGGCCTGAAGCGAGAGGAAGCGCAGGACCTTGTCGTCGCTTTTTTCAAGGAAGCGGAACGCCGCGGAAAGGCAAAGCATGGTCGCGTCTATGGCGCGCCAGTCGGCGTCCTTTTCCCAGCCTTTTTCCGCGGAGGAAAAGTTGGGGACCAGCCCGTTTTTCTGCGCCTGCAACGCGCCGACTATTGCGCGGCGCAGGCACTTGGAGTTGTATTCGCGGAAAATCTCGAAGTTGCAGTTTATGGCCTCGAAGAAGTCGCGGTACCACACCTGCCGAAACCACATCGAGCCCGCGTCGAGGGTGCAGTTGTTTTGCGCGCAGTCCAGGTGGAATTTCGAGAGCATGCAGAACAGCCTTGCGCCGAGGGCGTTTGCCGCGGTTTGCCCCCATTTTTTGCGCGCAAGCTCAAGCATTGCGCGGTTTTCGCGGATTATGCGGTATGCAAGCGTCCGTTCCTTTTTCTCGTCGTACGCGCGAAGCTCGTTGGAGGATTTTATTTTTCCCGCCGGCCCCGCGTAGGCGAAAAGCGACGCCTTGTTCTTTCGAACCGCAAGCTCGATTGCCGCGGGCGCGTACAGGCCGCGCTCCTCGCCGCAGAAGAAGAGCTTTCCGTCGCGCCACTCTCGGTTCCCCGTGCCCAGTTTGTAGCGCCATTTTTGCAGGCGCTCCCACGGCGGGAAAATTTTGCAGTCGAGCCACTCGTTGCTTTTCAAGAGGAGCTCGGCGTTTGCGCGCGTTATCCGAAGCGACTTGCCGTCAAGGCTTGCCTTGTGCTCGGCCTGCGCGGACGGCGAATTAATTTTCCTAATGTCCGCAAGGGGCTTGACCAGCACGCTTGTTATGCCGCTGCCCCCGCTTGCCTCGAACGAGATTTGCAGAAGCGCGTTTGGGCTTTCGCCGAACAGGTAGTATTCCACGCAGAGTTCGCCGCGCTTTTTTTCGCCTGAAAACGCGCCGTAGCAATACGACGCCTTCCACGGCGTCGCCCGCACTTCCGTTGCCGCAAGCCTAAGGTTTTCCTCCCCGGCCTTTGCCGAGACCGCGAACGCGTCGGCGATTTTCCAGTTTTCGCCCCCGATCATTGCGGAAAACCCCTCGGAGGAGAAGTCGCGGTTGGGGCACGCGAACGCGCCCACGTTGGCGGAAAAGCAGGATTGCACCAGTTCCGAGTTCGGCCTGCGCAGCACTATGCGGCGGTTCCGCGCGAAATCCCAGTCCGGGTTTTCGCATGCGCTGATGCAGGTTTCAAGCGGGAACGTTGCGGGAAGGGAAAGGGAAGCCGAAGAAGTGCTTCTCTC
>DAHXMR010000194.1 GCA_027371655.1 Microcaldota archaeon | reverse complement strand
CCACGGAGGAGACTACTATTCCGCTTGCGCCGCATTGGCCCAGTTTGGGCAAAAGCGAGGATAGCTCGCGCTCGTTGACAACTGCTTGCACGGAAATCATGCCGGGCTCAAGGAGCCTTGATACGGTGGGCGCGCAGAGTGCGGGAAGAAGGCTGCGGATGGCGGAAAGCGCGGATTCGGGCGCGTTTGCCACCAAAAATTTGCGCGATTTGCCCTCAACCACGCTTTTGAGCGCGGAAACAAACTCGCACTCCGAACCCGATGGTGCGGCGCCGCTTTTTTTGACAAGCCTCGCGCTTGAGTCAAGCAATGTTTCCACAACGGCAAGGCCGTTTGCCTCCAAGGTGGCCCCCGAGGCCACCAAATCCACGATTGCGTCTGCTGCGCCGAGGCGGCAGGCGTTTTCAACAGCGCCGTTCAACTCGACGATTTCGACGCGGATGCCGCGTGAGGAGAAGAATCCGTACGCGATGCGCGGGAACGAGGTGGCGATGCGCAATCCCCGCAAATCTTCCGCACGCGAAATGCCCAATTTCGCGGGCGCAGCCAGGGCGAGTGTGCATTTGGCAAAACCCAGGTCCGCGGATTCTTCAACCCCGCCCGTGCCTTTTTCGCACAATAGGTCAAAGCCGGTGATGCCCAAATCGAATGCCCCGCTTTTGACAAGCGAGGGCACGTCGTTGGCGCGCACGAAGAAGATTTCGAGGGGGAAGTTTTCGCACTTCAACGATAGCTTGCGCTCGGCGCCTGTTAGCGAAAAGTCGAAGCCGGCGCGGGAAAGGAGGGAGATGCAGGGCTCGAACATCCTGCCCTTGGAGGGAACCCCAACCCGCACCGTTTGCGGGGAGCAAAGCGCCCCTTCATTTGCGGGCAAAGCCCGCGAAGAAAGAACTGAAGTGAAGGCGGTCGCCTTGTTTCATGAAAAACATCACCCATCCGTATCTTTTTGCCCCGCCTTTGGCGGACGCGGTATATTCCCACTTTATTCCCACTAATATTTGCGCGGAAATATATAAGCATTTCGGAAAAAAAGCGGGCAACGCGTTTCGGGCGAAGCCCGCGGGAGCAAGTTAGAGTTTGGAGAGTTTTGCGGTCTTTGCTCCCGCGCGCAGAAGCGCGTTTTTGAGTCCGGCAAAGTCTTTGACGCTTGACGCGTTGCAGACGACGCGCCAGATGGCCAGGGCGCCGCGGGAGGTGGAGCGGGATTCGCTTGACACCAAATCGACTCCGGCGTTTGCAAGCGTGGATGCGGCTTTGGCAAGCGAGCCGGGGGCGTCGGATAGTCCTATTTCGATTACGCAGAGGCCTTTTTCGGATGCGGGAAAGAGGAGGATGCGGTTGTTTTCCTCGTCGAGGGAGACGAATACGCGGCCGTGGGCGTGCAATCCGAGCATTTCGCGGAACGCTTGGGGCACGACCACGCGGCCTTTGGAGTCCAAGCGCGCGGATTCGATTCGAGACATCTGTAAACCCACCTATTTCCCACAATTTAGGGCAAATGCGGATTTAAAGCAGCCGACGCCCGCCGCAACTAGTGTTCGATTACCTTGATTTTGCGGTATTTTTCGAACCCGGACAAAATTTTGCGGACTTGCGCCGCGCTGCTTTGGGGGGCGTGGATTGCGACCATGTTGTCGAGGCTTATTTTGTTCAGGCAAACGGTCATCTCGTCTTTGCCGCGGGTGGTAACGCCGGGAAACGACAATGAGCCTTTGAAGTCCGTGGGCGTGACTTTGAATTCCAGCACCGGCCCGCCGCCCATGGAATAAAGCCGGGCGGGGTTGAAGAATCCGCGGACCTGGGTTTTGCCAAATGCACACTCGCCCTGGCTGCGCCCGCGAAATTGGGCATTTCGCGTGCGGAAGATTTGCGGGGATTGCGCATCGCCACCTCGTTCCCGCGC
>DAHXMR010000188.1 GCA_027371655.1 Microcaldota archaeon | reverse complement strand
TGGCGAGCACTGTCAACCATCGCGGGCTGAAGTCGCGTGGCATTTATGCTTCAGGCGAACGCAGCGCGGTTAGCAACACCCTTGGCGTTCGCGAACCCGCGAGGGTTGCAAAGCATAAATCTGCTACCACGGATGAAAAGTTCGGTAAGACCGCGCTTTCGTTCGACGATGTTTTGCTTGTGCCGGCCGCGTCAAAAGTCCTTCCCTCCAACGTGGACGTTGGCACTTTTCTCACAAAGAGCATCCGCCTTAACATTCCCCTTCTCAGCTCGGCAATGGACACGGTCACCGAGTCCGCGATGGCAATCGCCCTTGCGCGCGAAGGCGGAATGGGCGTAATCCACAAGAATTTGACGGTAGAACGCCAAGCCGAAGAGGTTGAGCGCGTCAAGAAGTCTGAAAGCTGGTTCATCCACGACCCCGTTACCCTCTCGCCCAACGATTCGCTTGCAACAGCGCGCGAGCTTGTGCACACAAAGGGCATGTCCAGCTTTCCAATCGTTGACAGGGGCATTTTCGTTGGCATCCTGACCAGCCGCGACATGCGCTTTGAGGACAACGCCAACCGCAAAGTCGGCGAACTGATGACCAAGAAGGCGGTTGTGGCAAAAGAGCCCCTATCGCTTGAAAATGCCAAAAAATTGATGTTCGAGCACAAAGTGGAAAAAATCCCCCTCGTTGACGCAAAGGGCCGCCTGCAAGGGCTTGTCACCTTGAAGGACATTGAAAAGAGCCGCAGTTTTCCCAACTCGGCGAAGGACTCGCAGGGCCGCTTGCGCGTGGCAGCGGCAGTTTCCCCAAACGAGCTTAACCGCGTTGCCGCGCTTGTGAAAGCCGGCGTTGACGTTGTCGTTGTGGACACCGCGCACGGCCACTCGTTCAAGGTAATTGACAGCGTGCGCGAAATACGCAAGGAATACGGCTCCGCATTGCAAATAGTCGCGGGAAACGTTGTCACCGCGGAGGCAACCGAAGCGCTTATCGCAGCCGGCGCTGACGCGGTCAAGGTCGGCGTTGGCCCCGGCGCGATTTGCACCACGCGCATTGTCACCGGAGTCGGCGTTCCCCAAATAACTGCCGTGCACGATTGTGCCGAAGCTGCGCGTGCGCACGGCGTTGGCGTGATTTCCGACGGCGGTGTGAAGTATTCCGGCGACATTGCAAAAGCGATTGCCGCGGGTGCAAGCGCGGTGATGATTGGAAGCCTGTTTGCGGGCACCGAGGAAGCCCCCGGCTACACCGTTTTCGTCAATGGCAGAAAATACAAGCGTTACCGCGGAATGGGCTCCCTTGGCGCAATGGAAGCGGGAAGCAAGGCGAGGTATTTCCAGGAAAAAGTCATGGACACAAAGAAACTCGTTCCGGAGGGAATCGAGGGAATCGTGCCCTACCGCGGCACCGTGGGTGAAACCGTCTACCAGCTTGTGGGCGGCTTGCGCTCTTCGATGGGATACTGCGGCGCCGCAAGCATCAGGGAAATGAACAAGGCGAAATTCGTGCGAA
>DAHXMR010000167.1 GCA_027371655.1 Microcaldota archaeon | reverse complement strand
CCCGACGGCCATGAAGGCTACGGTTTCCCAATCGGCGGCGTCGCCGCATTCGACGAAGCCGAAGGCGGAGTGGTCTCCCCCGGCGGCGTGGGTTATGATATCAACTGCGGAGTGCGGCTTCTGAAAACCAATTTGCACGAAAAAGACGTGCGGCCCAAACTCAAGGAACTTGTCGCCAAAATGTACGAAGCAGTGCCAAGCGGTGTGGGAAGCAAAAGCCGCATCCGCCTCAACCCCAAAGAACTCGAAGAAGCCGTGATGCTTGGCGCCAAATGGGCGGTCGAACGCCAAATGGGCGTGGAAAAGGATTTGGAGCACTGCGAGGAAAACGGCGCCATCCAAGGGGCGGACTATTCGCACGTTTCCGACATGGCAAAAAAACGCGGCGGCCCCCAGTTCGGAACATTGGGCGCCGGAAACCACTTTTTGGAAATCCAAAAGGTGGAAAAAATCCACGACGCTGAAACCGCGAAGGCATTCGGAATAACCGAAGAAGGCCAAATCACCGTGATGATCCACTGCGGATCAAGGGGCTACGGCCACCAAATATGCGACGACTTCCTGCGCACCATGATAAACGCTTCCGAAAAATACAAGATTCCCCTCGCCGACCGCGAACTGTGCTGCGCGCCCCTCGGCTCAAACGAGGCCGACGCGTATCTGGGCGCCATGCGCACCGCCGTCAACTTTGCTTTCTGCAACCGCCACGTAATCGGCCACTGGGTTCGCGAATCCTTCCAAGAAGTGTTGAAACAGGATTGGCAAACGATGGGAATGGAAACCGTAGCCTTCATGGCCGTCGGGCATGACGAAGGAGTATTTCTGGATGCCCGGCAGCGCCGCAACGTTGGCGGCCTGGCCTAAAGTGCGGTCCCCGTGCAGCTGTTTGAGCATTTTTTCGCGGGCGTACACTCGCACGGGCACGTTCATGGCTCCGCTTTTGGGCAGCTCGTATACCGCGTTTCCCACTTTCGTGAAATCCAAGAAAACACCTAAAAGAATTCGAAAAATATATTTGGCAAACAACGCTTTTATAGCAATCAGCAATCTCCGAAAGGGGCTGGCGGCGCCGTTGGCTTTGCGGGGGAAGGAGGCGAAATCGTGAAGGGCGGGCGGATTTGGCGTTCCGGGGCTTTGCCTGCCAAAGAACCCAAACAAACGCTTAAAAAATGGCTTCGCGCCCATTGTAAAAGGGTTTATTCTTTTAGGACAGGTGGTTGGTGAAGTGTTGCATCCTCTTGGCGCATCCAAAGCGAGGTTTTCCATTTATCTTGACAAGGGCCGCGGAAGCATCGAGGTATTCGATGACGGCGTCGAGGTAAACGCGGGAAGGGTCCTGCAGATGCGCAACAACTACGTGGTTTCCCTCGAGCGCGGGAACAAGCTCCCGTTGAGCAAGGTCGGCGCAATAGTCTGGTACTACGACATGTTCGGCAACAAGGAGTCCATTGCGTTCGCGATGAACGAGGACGACTTCCGCGCGCTCAAAAAAATCTTGGGCAAGTAAGCGCCTTTCCCGCCCCGCTTTTTCCAGTTTTTCATTCCCCGCATGCCGCAGGGACGCGGCGTCTTCTTAATAATATTTGGCTGCGAAGAATTCCTTCGAGTGCTCCCACAGCATGCCTGCCAAAAACCGGTTTCCCGCATTTTTGTTTTCCCTGCTTATTCTTGCCAGCCTGGCCTTCGCCGCGCGCATGCCGGTTGCCGCGGTGGACACGCAGGACAACGGGCTTGTGGCAGCAATCGACTTGCAGGCAACGCAGGGGACGGGGCAGCTTTTCCTTAACATAACGTCGCCGACGGTTGATTCCGACACGCAGAAGTCGGTGAAGACCGCGATTTCGGAGGCCGCCAAAGCGTCGGGGAAAAGCGGGAGTTCCTATGATTTTGTCGCAAGCATCATGTCCGAAGCCGAGAGCGTGAACGGCCCCAGCGCCGGCGCGGCGTTCGCGGTTTTGGCGTACTCGGAGTTCACGGGAAAGCAGGTGCGGCCGGACTTTTCCATCACCGGCACCATCGAGGCCGGCGGGGCAATCGGCCAGGTTGGGGGAGTGCGCGAAAAGGCGCAGGCAGTTGGCAACAACACGGGAATCATGGTCATGGCGGTGCCGGTCGGGCAGGCCCAGGAGGATAAAATCGGGATTTCCGAAGAGCCTTCGCTTGTGGAATTGGCGCGTGAAAAGTGGGGCTTGCAGGTGGTGGAGGTGGCAAACCTGTCCGAGGCGATTGCAATCGCCTTCTCGCCCAAGGGAAGCCTCGCGGCCGTGGCCTCGCGCAGCTCGCTTGAATCGTCGCTTTCGCCGTTCAATTATTCCGCCAAAACGCTGGGCTTGCGCAAGCTCGCGGCGCTGGAAATGCGCGACTTGGAGGATTCCGCCTCGGTGCCGGGCGCGAACTATTCGGAATACGTGAAAAAATCGCTCGAACGCTCGATTGCCGCAACGCGCGCTCTTCTGCAAAAGGGCTATTTCTATTCCGCCGCAAACGCGGCGTTCACAGTGAAAAACCAGCTGGACTCCATCCGCCTGCGCAACTTCAGCAGGGCACAGGCGCTTTCGGAGGCGCAGCGGCTGCTTGCAAAGGCGCGAAGCTCTTCGGAAAAGGCGCCCGCAAAAACCGCGGAAAACTGGGAATGGACAACCGGAAGCCAATTGCGCCGCGCGTGGGCAATCGACAAGCTTGAATCCGTCCAAAAAACCCTCAACCTGACCGCGGGGGGCAACGCGAGCCGGAACGTCTCGCGGGGCATCGCCGACGATTTGGCAAGCGCGCAAAGCTGGATTGACGCTGCGGAAAGGATGGACCAGGAGGCCGTGCCAAGCGGGGCGGGCAATTTCAGCGAGGAAAAATTCAGGGATTACGCCGAAAAGCTGCGTGCATTGGCGGAAAAGGACTTCAACGATTCCAACGTTCCCGACGCGGAAATAAAATGGCACCTCAAGCTTGCAAAAACGCATTTCGAAAACGGCGCGTATTCGGCAAGCGCTTTCGAATCGTCGTTCGCACGCGCGTACCTGCAGGCGGAACTCGAATTCACCGAAGCGGCCCTTGGGGACAACGCCACTGCCTCGCTGGGCGCGCTTGCAAGGCAGAAGGACGCGCAGATGAGCGCGCAATTGTACGGAAACGGCTTCGGCTCGCTTTGGGCGGAAGCGTACTTTGCGCACTCGAAATTCGCGGAAAGCGAATACGCGCGCCTGGGCGACGCGTCCTACATGCTCAACGCGCTGAAGCTGAAAAACCTCGCAATGCTGCTTGAGCAAAGCGCCAAGCTCGCCGCGGGGGGCAACGCCACGCTGCCTTTGCCCATGAACGAGACCGTGCAGGAATTGGCGATTCCAGAGGGCCTGCCCGCGGAAGGGGCGCCATCCGGCGCGGGCACCGCGTGCGCGGGAGGCGCGGAAAACCAAAGCGCGCAAAACCAGTCGATAAGCGCGGAAATAACCGTGACGCCCTCGGGAAGGCCGTGGCAGTTTTACGCGACCCTCGCATTCGCGGCAACGGCCCTGGGCATGATCGCGTTCATCTGGATCCTCTCGCGCAGGAAAATGCAGCCGCAGGAGCAGGTGCGCGCCCTCAACGCGCGCATGGCGGAAGGCGAGATAAACGGCCCGCGCTTCGAAGTGCTCAAGCGCGAAATGATTTTGGCAAAACCGGCAACTCCCAATGCGGAAAAGCCCCCGGCACGAAAGCCCGCGAAGGCGGCCGTTCCCAAAACCAAGATAAACCCCCCGTCAAAAAAGAAGTATAGCCAATCGTATGACAAATCGGCAAAACTCCAAAAGTAAACCCAAACCAAAATCCGTTGTTTGATGTTGTTGGTCGTTTTGGCAAATCCCCGCCCACTCCGCAAAGCAGTCCTCCTGATTGCGGCGCTTGCATTGCTTGCCGCGTTTTCCCAAGCGGCGCAAACCCAAAGCGAGGAATTTTCGGTTTCCGCAACGGCGGTCGAAAAACTTGTTGACGTGCAGTTTGACCAGGGCTTCGGCCAATTCGTGCCGGGCTACGAGTACGCCGGAAACTTCACGGTAAAATGGGCGATTCCCTCCGAAGCGCTTTCGGGAATAACCGCAAGGGAAGTCAAGGTATTCGTGCGGGCCGCGCCGGTGGGGAACGATTCGGGCATTTTTTTCAAGCGCGGGGAAATGAACGCGCGGGAATACTATTTCACGCTCTCGTGCGAGGTTTCCAGCGAGGCCAAGTGCGTGGAAAGCCCATCGCTTTCGCGTTCTTTTTCGGTGTTCTTCCAAACCGGAAAAAGCGACAAA
>DAHXMR010000163.1 GCA_027371655.1 Microcaldota archaeon | reverse complement strand
CAGATCCTCGTGGGCCGCAAGACGAAGAAGGCGCTGAAGAAGGCGGAAATCGTGCGCGCCAAGATCGCGACCGTGAGCCTGAAGGACTCGATTTTGAACAGCAAGATCGCGTTGACGATGAGGCCCACCGGCCTTGGCAAGTCGGGCGAAAAGTCCGAAGGCACGGAGAAGCCCGAGAAGGCGGCAAAGGGCGCCAAGGGCGAGAAGCCCGCAAAGGCCGCGAAGGCGGAAAAGGAAGCCGCCGCGGAATAGTTTGTTTGTGAAAAAACTTTCAAAAGGGTTGACTGAATCATGGTGGAAAAAGCGTGCAAAAAATGCAGGTTGATAGTCACGGGCGAGTCGTGCCCGGCCTGCAAGGAATCCGAACTCACAAAAACCTGGGAGGGGTACATAATCATAATCAATCCCGAATCCGAGAGCGGCAAGGCGATAAGCGCCAAGGCCCCCGGAAAATACGCGCTCAAGATAAAGTAGGCGCGATGCGGGAAAAGGCCGCCCCCCGCTGGGGGCGCGGAAGTTAATGGCATTTTTTGGAGGTTTTGTCGGATGAAAGTTGAAATCACGTCTGAAAAGCAGAACGCGCTTTTCGGCAGGAAGGAAGTGCAGCTTGCGATAGAGGGCGACAAGGCAACGCCGTCGAGGAAGGACGTAATAGGCGCGGTTTGCAAGAAGCTTTCGGCGAGTGCGGATTGCGTTTCCCTGCAGAAAATAGAGCAGGGCTACGGCTCGAAGAAGGTGCATGCGCTGGCGTACGTGTACTCGTCCAAGGAGGCGCTTGAAAAGTCCGAGCCCGCATACTTCGCCAAGCGCGGTTTGCCCAAGGAGCAAAAAGCCGCGGCTTGAGTTTGTCTGATTGCAAAAAAGGTGTTTTTGAATGGCTGAAAAAAAGAAACAACGCGCTACCAAGAAATACGAGCCCGGAAAATCCTGCCCCAAGTGCGGGCCGGGAACGAGGCTTGCAAAGCACCAGAACCGCTTTGCATGCGGCAAGTGCGGCTACACGGAAATGGTCTCTAAAGAATAGAAGTCCGAAAGGGGCGGTAGTGCAAAGTGCTTATTCTGGGAATTGAAAGCACCGCCCACACCTTCGGCATCGGCGTCGCGGAAAAAAAGGGCGCCAAATCCCTCATTCTCTCAAACGAGCTTGCAAAAAGCCCGTCCACGCGCGCAGGCTACCTGCCGCGCAAGCTTGCGGATTTGCACGCCAAGAATTTCCCCCTTGTTTTGAAAAAAGCGCTCTCCCGAAGCGGGCATTCGCTTTCCGAAATGGATGCAATAGCCTTCTCCCGCGGCCCGGGAATCGGCCACTGCCTCAACGTGGGCTTCACCGCAGC
>DAHXMR010000152.1 GCA_027371655.1 Microcaldota archaeon | reverse complement strand
TTGATTTCGCTTGGCGTGAACGAGACGCGATCGCAGGCGGACTTGAATTCGCGGGCAATGTCGATTTGCATTTTTTCGTATTCCTTGGCGCTTCCCCCGCACTTGCACTTTGTTTCGCCCTCGGCAAGGGGCTTTGAGCACACCGAGCAGGACGCGTATATTTTGGCGCGGATTTTGCACGAGGGGCACTTGGCGCCCACCGTGGGCTTGCCGCAGGAGGGGCACACGCGGTGCGCGACTTCAAGCTCCGCAGTCGCGTTGCCGTCGGGCTTGTCGCGCAGGTTGCGGATTGCCTTGGGGATGCTGCGCAGTTTTCCGCCGTGCTCGCCTATGGGGAAAAGCGCGTGCACCGGCGGCTGCATTTTCCTCTCTTTTGCCTTTTCGGGCCGGCCCATGCTTGCGCCAACGTAGATTCCGGCTTTTTTCATCACGGAAAATCCCGCAAGCGCGTTCACAAGTTGCATTGGCTCGATTCCCTCTGCGTAGGCGGCTTCAAGTTTTTGGAGGGACATTGTTTTGTCCTTTGGGGAGTCGAACAACCCAAGCGTAGTAATCAGTGCCAGCGCGTCGCCTTTTTCCAAGACCGCCGAAGCGCCTGAAACAGTGTGGGGAATGCAAAGCCTTTCGAGGAGGGATTTTTGTGACAGGTCTTTTGTCTTGAACCCTTTGAATTCGAACCAGTCGTAGAGAAGGTGGCCGCCGCAGAGCCATTCGCACAATTCGCGCAATTCCACGCCATTCAAGTCGTGGTAGAAGTACGTGTATTTGGGGGCAAGTGGCACGTTTTTTTCGCGGGAAAGCGCGATTGCCTCCTCCGCGCCCATCTGCCTTATTTCGAAAGCCGTTTTTTGCACTCCTTGTTTTTCAAGCAGGAGCTTGTACCACTCTTCGCACCACGCGCCTTGCACCAGCGGATGGTTTGCCTTGGAAAAGTCGCCGTAGTTTACAAGCAGGTCGCCGAGGAACAGGACTTTTTCAACGCTGCGCGCAAGCTCGCGGGCTTGCGCCTCGGTTTGCACGGCCACCACGCTGCCGTCCTGCAAAAGCAGGGTGGGCCCCTCGATTGTTTCGCAGGGAGTAACTATGCAGCCCTTGCCGGGCCGCTCGACTTTGACTTGCGTGCCGATTGCGGTGAAATCGTCAAGCGCGGCCATGGTTGCCGGATGTATTGCTTTGGAGGCGATTCCCGTGAAGCGCGTCCTGCCGTAGCGCAGGCGGAATCCGCCGGGCCTCATTGGATATGAGAAAATTGGCCTGCCCGCGACTATTACGTCGAAGAATTGAACCTTTACGCGA
>DAHXMR010000134.1 GCA_027371655.1 Microcaldota archaeon | reverse complement strand
GACCGCGTGCAGAAAATGATGAAGGGCATGCGCGGCAACCGCGGCATGATGAAGCACTTGCAGAAAATGATGCCCAACTTCAAAGGGATGGGAACATAGGCGGGGCTTGAAAAAATGCTTGAACTGAACCTCGAATTCGCCCGCGTCTTCGTCGCGCTGCTTGGCACCGCCTTCGCAGCAATCGAGGACTGGAAAACCAGCTTCATAAACGACAAGCTCATGCTCGCCATGATCGCCGGCGGCCTTCTCTTTGATGTTGCCTCCGGCGACGTGAACCTGATTATTTACTCGGTCGGCGGCGCGGCCGCGATTTTCGCAATAGGCTGGCTTTTGTACCGCGCGGGGCAGCTTGGGGGAGGCGACGTTCTCCTGTTTGTCGGATTGCACCTGCTTATACCCGTCGTCCCCCTCCAAGTGGTTTATTCCGCGCAAACGGCCCTTGGCATAGGCGGAAAGTTCGGCCAGGTCCCCCAGCTTGCGTCAATAATCGGCCTCCCATTCGCGTTCTCCGTGCTGCTTGCGGCCTCGGTTTTCGCAATGATGGGAACAAGCGTGTTTTACGCAAGGCTTCTTTTCAAGAAAGGCTTTTCCCCCAAGCCCGACCTTCTGCTTGCCGCGCCCTTTCTCCTGTTCTCCGGCGGCTTTCTCGCAATCGCGGCCACCACATTCAAGCTTTCCGCGCTTCAAATCGCGTTCTTCACCCTGTTGTTCGCGTGCGGCATTTTTTTGGCCGCATTCAAAAAGCAGATAGAGGACGAGCTTGTAATCCGCGAAATCCCCGTAAAGGAAATCGAGGACGAGGACGTTTTGGCTATAGACAAAATGGACAAGAAGCTTGTTGAAAAATACGGGCTGCAAAAAGTGCTGACAAAAGAGCAGGTACACCGCCTGAAAAAGCTGCAGAAGGAGACGGGAATGAAAAAATTCCCGGTGTTCAAATTGCTTCCCCGCTTCGGGCCCTACGTGATGCTCGGGCTGCTTGCGTGCCTTGCGTTGGGGGACGTTCTTTTCGCAGCGTTCCTGTTCTAGGCAACCGCGTTGTTCCCATCCCGTTCAAAGCGGGGGCGGCAAAAGCAATTAATTTTATTGCCAACCCGCGGAAAAGCTTCTTGCAAATTTGCATTTTCGGGGGGTTTGATTCAATATGGCTTCAGGGAAAAAGGCGGCGAAAACCAAGCGCGCGACAGCATCCAAAAGCAGGCACCTGTCCGGCTTTTTGAAAAAGGAGGAGCGCGAGGTTTCGAAAAAGTTCCACGGTTTTCTGGATGCGTGGAAAACGCACCTGCACGACGAAATGCAGACGCACAAGAAGTTCCTCAAGGGTTCGCGCAGCCTCGAGCAGCGCGTTGAGGACACCGTGAAAATGCACAAGAAGTTCCTGAAAAAAATAGGCAGCATTTGAGGGAAGTTGCGGCGCACGCGCCGACCGGTTTCAGATTACCACTGCCTCTCCGGGTTGTGGGGCGTAGGCTTGCACGCCCTTGCAGTGCTCTTCTATTGCTTGTGCAAGCTCGTCCTGCTTGTGCGGCTCGCCGTGCACGATAAGCGCCTGCTTGAGCCCCTTGATGCCTTTGGCGAATTTGACCAGGTCGCGGTGGTCGGAGTGCGCGGTGAACCTCGCCTGGTCCACTTCCAAATTTATTTCGACCTGCTGGCCGCCGATTTCTATTTCCTTGGCGCCCTCGATCAGCGCCCTTCCGCGGCTTCCCTCCGCCTGGTAGCCCACGAGAATCATCTTGTTCTTCCTGTTGCCCCCCAGTGCCTCCAGATACCGCAGCACGGGCCCTCCGTTGAGCATTCCGCTTGTGCACAAAATTATGCACTCGCCGGAGTCCAGCACGTCGCTTTTGTCCTTTTTTTCCGGCACGTGGTAGAACTCGCTTTTGAACGGGTCGTCGTCGCTTGTCAAAATGCGGCGCTGCACTTCCTTCTTCAAATAAATCGCGTTGTGGCGGTAGATGCGAAGCGCCTTGTTCACCATGCCGTCGAGGAAGATGGGGCACGAGTGCAAGCCCCCCGAGCGCATGTAGCTTTCAAGCGTGAACAATATTTCCTGGCCGCGGCCTATTGCGAACGTTGGGATGATTACCTTGCCGCCCTTTTTCAGCGTGGAGTTGATGGAGTCGATGAGCTGTTTTCCAACGTCCTTGGACGCAGTGTGCGAGTCCGCCTTCGCCCCGTAAGTGCTTTCCATGACAAGCACCTCGCCTTCCAGGCCCGTTTGCGCGCCTTCAAGCAGGCGGGAGGTGCGCAGGTTCAGGTCGCCGGTGTAGATTATTTTCTTTTCCGCGAAAACTTCCGTAATCGCGCTGCCGATTATGTGCCCCGCCTCGGAAAAGCGGATTGGCGTGGTGCCCTTGGTGGCCTCGTTGTATTCCAGTATGTCCGTGCTCTTGAGAAGCGTGTCAACGTCGGACTGGTTGTAGGGAATCACTCCCTCCTTGTTCAGCCGCAAATAGTCCGCAAGCAAAAGCTGGATGAGGTCGCGCGTGGGCTTGGTCATCGCCACCTTCTTCTTGTACCCCGACGCGTAAAGCGCGGGCAAATAGCCGCAGTGGTCCAGGTGCGCGTGCGAGAGCACGACCTTGTCCAAGGTGCGCACGGTGCGGTTGTCAAGAAGGGGGAATTCCTCGTTCTTGGTGAGCTTTATCCCGCAGTCAAGCAGGACGTTCTCCTTTCCTTCCACCAATATGGCGCTGCGGCCCACTTCGCGGGCGGCGCCCAAAAAACTTATGTTCACTGATCCTTCACCTTTTTTGAAAGGGCTTTACGGGGAAACAAAAATCGCGTTGGCCGCCGAAGCGGGAAAACGCGCTTTTTATTCCAAGAAACCCAAATTACCTATTCTATGCCAAGTGCCCTTACAGCCGAAGACGCCCAAAAACTGGAAGAATTCGAACAGCTTGCCGAAGAGCTCTCGGCGTATAAGATTAGGGCGGCCGCGTATAAAAAGATTATAGAACGCTACGCGGACTTCATAACGGCAAGCGAACAGAAGGATCAGTGAACATAAGTTTTTTGGGCGCCGCCCGCGAAGTGGGCCG
>DAHXMR010000128.1 GCA_027371655.1 Microcaldota archaeon | reverse complement strand
GGTGCCGTTGGGGAAGGTGACCTTGGCCCAAACGTATGCGACGCCCACGCCTACGTCGGTTGCGCTCGCGTTTATGCATATGGGGGAATTGGGATAGACGTCGGACTCGTTCGCAAAAGTTCCCGACACCGCGGGGGAAACGTTTTGCACGGTAACCGTGAAAAAGGGAGTCGCGTTCCAGAAGTTTCTTGGCGAGTCGTTCGCCCACATGCGCCCCGCAAAAATTTTTCCTTCTTGGGAAGATGGAATTTGCATGGTCCAGTTGGACCACGATGCGTTGAGCGCGGCGAAATTCGACCACGTCTGGTTTACCATGGAATCGGTGATGTTCCATTCCAAGGTCGTGTTGGAGAGGTTGGAGTCCTCGTACCAGAGCGAGTGGAATTTTATCCACTCTCCGGGCTGCGGGTTGGACTGGTTAACGCCCGCGCCTCCGGCGGTGCCGTCGTAATACGGCGGAGCTTCCCACGAAATGAAGTATTTGACGTAGTCTTCCAAAAGCGTTGCCTGCGAGGAGTGGTTGGTTGTTTCGTTGAGCATTATCCGTATTTGGCCGTTGCTTGCCATGTTGCGCAGGTTGGAAAAGCCGGAGGAGTAATTACAGCTCCACGTGTTGAACACGTTTGCCGCAACCGCCCCCGCGTTGCACTGCTCCCATTTCGCGGAGGTCCAATTGTACATGCTCAAATTGTAAGACGTGGCGGCGGTGGAATTGAATTTCGCGGTCGCGTTCAACCCGTACAAAGTTGCGCTTCCCGGAATCGAGTTTGTCGAAGTTGAATTGTGCCAGGCTTCCGCGCGGTAAAGTTGATGCCGGTCGAACGCGAGGGCCGCAGCCTCGTATGCCATCGACGTGGTCGCGCCGCCAAGCGATACCCATGAGTTTGTAAGGTTGTAGCAGCTTGTCGCGTTGCAGTATATTTGCGCGCGGTACCACCCGTTTGCCGCGGTCTGCGACGCGCCGATTAGCGTGAGGTTGCCGGGGTTGTTTGGATCCGCCTCCATCGCTCCCCACGAAGTCGCGGTGCCGCCGAGTTGGTTTGTCGTCCACAATACTATCGGGGAATTTTGCGCGGTAGTGAACTGCCCCAAGTGGCAGTAACTGGTGCTGTTGCACAGGTAGAAGCTGAAGTTTGCAGCGTTTTTGTCCCCGAACATAAGCACGAACCCGCCCTGCGTGCTCAACACGGGGGCGACGTCGAAGTTGCGCGTGTTCGAAGAATACGTTGCAGCGTGAAGTTCCACTTCCTTGCCGGCTCCGACTTCGGTGCCGTTCCAATCCTGGCAAACAAGATGCGCGTTCGTATATTCCTGCCAGCAGGCCATTATGTTTTGCGTCCCGGGAAATGATGCAGCGCGCACGATGCGGTTCACGCCCTCCAAGCCGGAAGTGCCATTGCGCGCGGCCTGCCAGGCGCCTGCGGAATAGTTGCGGTAAGTGATGTTTATCGTCGAGTTTGCGGCATAAAACGCGACGAACGCCGAGCCCGAATCCTCCCACGCGCCGTCGAAATTCTTGCCGTTCAAATACGAGTTGTTGGAAGACGTGTTTTTTTCAAGAAGCGTCGGCGTTCCGAAAGAGTTTCCGTTCCAGTAAGACGCGAAAAGCGAAGGGATGGTCGCGTTGGCGGTTTCGACCAAAAGCATCATTTCGTCCGAATTATTGTGCGGATAAAGCGCAACGCGCGCGTTCGCGGCACCGGGCCAGCCTATCACAAGGGGCGTTATTGCGCTCCACGCGGTTCCGTTCCAGGTGCGGTATTGCACCTGCCTTGCCGTGGTGTTCAAAAAAACCACCACCGCATCGCCTGTCACCTGTTCGTATTGCATGTCGAACACTTCGCGGGTGGCAACCGGCGCCACCGCGGTCATCACGGTGCTTCCCGAAAACCCGGTGCCGTTCCACACCTGCACGTAAACGTCGCTTGAGGAATCAAGGGTTCCGAGAATGCGTTCGTTGCGCGTTGGCGCGGCACGCATCACCAAAAAGCGCGGGGTGCCGCCGCCCCCCGGCGCGGTGTCGTTTGCCCTCGCGCCCCAGGACAACGCGTAGCCGTCCCACACCGTGTGCCTTGGAATGGTCGCGCTTGCGGCAAGCTGCACTTCTATCGTCGCGTTCTTGGAATGGCCTTCGGACGCCTCGCGGATGTCGAAGGTGGTTCCATCGCTTGCGTTGGTGTTGCCCAGGGTTCCCGCGGACACCGTGCCGGCGTTCAGGTAGTAATCCGTCGCGTTGAAGTTTTGCAGGGGGTCGCCCTCCGAATACGCGGGGTCGGAGGAGCCCAGTTGCACCGAATATTCCTGCCCGGGGGTTATGTCCATTATCTTCTGCCAACCGCCTTCGGGGCATTGTTGGGAGTAAAAGTTCCAGCCCTTGCACTTGTACAAATAGTGCCCGGTTGCCACCGCGGTGATCGTTGCGGTTTCGAATTGGAATTGCGAGGGGTCTATGGCGTATGCCTCGACCGTTTGGGCGCCCTTGATTTTGATTGCGGGCGAGGGCACGTCCTCGAATCCTAGGATTGCGCCCAGCGCGCGGGGCGAAATTTTCGTGAACTTGACCCGGCGGTTGTTTCCGTTGTCGGCGATTTCGACCGAATCTTCGGTTGAAGTGAAGCGCCTTGTTTGCACGAAGGGGAGTTCGCGGCCCTGCGAGTCGGACGCCGAAATGAACTTTGGCATCGGGGACGGCGCGCCGTTTGGGAAAACAACGCCGCGGAACGCGGTGTCCGGGCCCGCGGGCGGGATTTCGGGCTCGGGGGGCGCAAAGTCCTGCTGCGGGGCAACATCCTGTGCGCCCGCGTAGTTGGAATCGGGCTGGATGGAAAAATCGCCGGGGGCGGCGCGGGCGGGGCTTGGTAAAAACGCGAAAAGCGCCAGTGAAATTGCGATGAAAAAAACGAGCCTGCGCATTTTATTGCCCCGAACGCGTTTTAGGGAATGCAAGTTCTTTAAACGGGAGTTTTTCCCCTCGCGGAAGGGGGCGGGATGGGCGAAGGCGCCGCCGGTGCGCCCAAGGCTGGGGAAAGGAAAAAACAGAAAAAATTAAATAAAAAAAATTAGATGGGGGCATTTAGGCGCCCCGCTTATGCTTATTGTAGGTCGAGGTACACGTCGTATGCCGTGTAAGCCGAGGTCTTCGGCACGACTATTTCGTATTGCACGGTGCCGAAGCCGTTTGTTGAAACGGTGTTGGCGATGTCGGTGCAAAGGAAGTAGTTTGCCCCGCCCGCGGTCTGGTTGCGGTAAATGCTGGTGTTAAGGTTGTCGGTCGTGGTCAGCGCGTTTGACGATGCGACCCCGCAAACCGTGAGTGAATTGGTGAACTGGTTTGCGGTAACGTAGAATCCCGAAAGCGAGAAGTTGCCGTCGGTTGCCGCGCCGGTTGGCGCCGCCAAAACGTTCTGGTCGACCACCGCGCCGGTCTTGTAGAAGTACAGTTTTCCGCTTGTCGCGGTCTTGTTGTACATTATGTAGCCGTTGGTGGAGTTTCTCCTTACTGCGACTGCGACGGTCCCGAAGAAGCCGACGTATTGCTGCATGGGAGCGGTGATGTTCACCTGCGAGGACGTTCCGTTGGCCGCGGGCACCGCGACGTTCAGGTTGTCGGACGTGGCGATGTAGGCGGCCATGACAACCGGGGCCGACAAAAGCAATGCGAATGCGATGACAAGCAGATTCATCGGATTTTCTTTTCTTTCCAAAAGCCATCAACCTCTTATTTTAGAAAGCTCAGGGTGGGCGAACAAAAAAACTTGGGAATTGCCGGGACTTTTACTTGGCTGAATTGAAAGCGCGTTGCGTTCAAAGCCTCCGCAAACGTTTTTGCCTTCCCTTCTATAAAAGGCTTTCCGCGTGTTCGGCAATAAACGAAAAAACCGGCAGCGCTTTTCCCAAATTTCCCCCCAAAAACCTTCTTTTACCTTTTTCAACCCTTTTTGTGTGTTTTTTCAAGAATCAAAGCGTTTTGAGCCCAAATTTATGGAAATCCGGGCATCCGCGTTGTTTTTTGCCCGTCCCGGTTTCGGGTTTTTTCGTCGATTTTTTAACGTTTTTTTGAAGCGTTTTTGCCTTTTGCGGCGGTTTTGGCACCGCTTTTTGCCAGCGTTTTTGCTGCCGCAATTTTCACCGGAGTTTTGATTGTTGCCGCGGGCTTTGCTGCAACCGCCGGCCGTTTTTGTGCAAAGATTTTTTCGGGAATTTTCGCATCCGGCTTTTCCTGCACTTGCGGCTTTTTTTGCGCGCGGGCTTGCGAGGGCTGCGCCGGTTGGGGCGTTTTTTGTATCGCAAGGCGCATTTCGAGCAATTTTTTCAAGTCGAAAACCGGCTTGCCTTCGGGCGAAGCGGGAGTTCCTTTTGTTGCGGCCTGCGGCTGCCCTTGCAAGTCGGGCTGCGCCTGTTGGGAGATTATCGGTTTTTGTTTTGCAAGCGGGTTTTCCCGCGGCTGCTGTTGCGTTTGCGGAATCGGTGCGGCTTGCGGCGTTTGCGCTTGTGCGGCCTGCTGCGCCTGTTTCGCACCCGCGGGCTTGTTTTGTTTTTGAATCCCGGCTTGCGCGCCTTCGGCGGCTTCGGCGTTTTCTTCTTCCGCGGCCCCCCCTTCTTCGGCTTGTCCGGGGGATTGTTTTCCTTTTCTTTTTGCGCGGAATTTTTCCTCCTTGGGCAGTTCTTCCTCTTTTTTTGAAAGCGTTGTTATGATTTCTTCGGCGGAGGGCGCGGCGTTGCCTTGGGACGCGAGTTTTTCTAAGCGTTGTTTCATTTTGTCGTCTATGGGCACGGCGGGGATGGCCTTGAACAGTGCTTCGAACATTCCGGGCTTGCGGGGCTTTTGCGCGCCCTGCATCTGGGCGGGCGCGGGGGCCTGTTTTTGCATTGCCGCGATTATCGCCTCGTCCTGCGCGCTTGTGCTTTTCGCCTTGGCGCCGGCTTTGGGGGTTTCCTCTTCCACGGCGGCGTCCGGCACGCCTTCTTCGGCGCCGAATGATTCGGCCTGGCCGGGCATTTGCGGCGCGATTGTTATCCTGCTTGCGATTGCGCTTGCCTTGAGGTCCTCTTCCTGGTTCTTTGCGACTATCTGTTCGTATTGCTTTGCGAGTTCGCGTTCGAGTTCGGAGAGTTTTTGGAGGTTCGCGCGCTTTGCCAGCTCGTAGTCCTGTGCGGTTATCTGGCGGGCGTCGAAGTCCTCTTCAAGCGTCTGCAGGAGAAGTTCGATGCTTTCCTTTTGCTTTATCATTTCGCGGGCGCGCGGCGGGATTTCGCGGCCTTCCATCTTGAGGAACACGGTTGCGCGCAGTTCGGACATGGAGTGGCGCATGGCGTCCAGCTGGCGGAACAGGGGTTCCATTTCCTCTTTGGCGGTGTAGTTTTCGAACTTGCGGTTGGTGTTCTCCATCATTTCGGATATGTCCTGCACGGTTTGCACGAGCACTTCCTGCCTCCCTGCGTAAACGGAAAACTCTTCGAGCTTCTTGCCGAGTTCTATGAACGCGGCGTCTATGTCGTCGGAGGTTTTTTGCGAGCGGTTGACGGTCGCGTCCATTTTCGAAAGCTTTTCGGCGACCTCGCGGTTCATGTTGGCGAGGTTCTTGAGGCTGCCCATGCTTTCCAGAAGCGTCTTTGTGGAATTGGCGGTGCGCGCGACGTCGGCGCCCATCGCCTCCAGTTTTTCGAGGCGCATTTGCTGGGCCGCAAGTTCCTTGTCGCGCTTGTCGAATTCGCGGAGGAACTTCTGGGGCTCCAGTGCCTCCACGAGGTCCAGGTATTTTTCGACTTTGCCTTCGAGTTCCTTCTGCGAGCTTTCGCGCTGGAACAGCATGGAGCGCATTTCGCCCATGTTTTCCTGTATGTGCCCCAGGCGCTCGTCAAGGGCGGAGCGCATTTCGGAAAGCGTGTCGGTCTTGACCTTGAGCTTTTCTATTTCCATCAAAATCTTCATCGTCCCCGCCGAGGATTCGGTGGGAATCGCCGAGTCCTCGCTTGAGCCCTCGGGGCCGCCGCGCACCGCCATTGTCTGGGGCTCGTCCTGCGCGGGGGCCTGGCCTGCGGCGCCCGCTGGCGCGCTTGGTATGAACGATTTTATTTTCGAAAAAAACGCGCCCGCCGCGTCGGGCTTTTGCGACGCCTTGATCGCCTCCTGCTCTTTTTTCTCGTCCGCTGCGATGGATTCGGGGGTGAACGAGCCCGCCAAATCATCGGGGCCGCCCGCTTTCGCCTTGGCTTTGGCGGAATAAGTTTTAGGCATCCCCGTTTTGGGCGCATTGCCCGCATCGCTTCCCGCACCGGCTTCAAGTTCTGCGAGGGCGTGCCGGTTTTTTTTCATTCCAAGCGCCTGCAAAAGCTCCTGTTCCATGGAACTTGCCTGCGTTTGCAATGGCGTTGCCGGTTCGGGTTCCCGCAATTGCGGGAAATTTTCGTAATCGTTGTTTGGGGCGGCAAGCCTTCCGGCCGCGTGGCGTTGCAAAAGTTCCGCGAATGACGGGAACCCCGATGGGATTTCGCTTTCCCCGCCTTCGGCGGGTTCCACGGGCGTTTCATGTTCTTGTGTTTCTTCGGCGGCATCCGTTTCATCTTCGAACGCGGGGGCCTCGGCGGCGCCGAAGCTTTTTTCCGCGCTTGCTATGGCGTCGAATCCGCCGGCGGCCTCGCCGTTTTTGCGTTTTGCCTGCTTTTGCTGTTTTTGGGAACTTGCGCCTTTTTTGCCGAACACGTCGAGGCCGTCTTCCTCGCCTTCGCTTTCATCGGCTTCTTCGTTTTCTTCGGCTTCGTCGGCTTCCTGGGAGTACGCGTCGTCGC
This sequence comes from Microcaldota archaeon, assembly GCA_027371655.1. The sequence goes on along the minus strand of DAHXMR010000128.1, from coordinate 10,013 downwards.
CGTAGGTTGCGGCGAGGCGGGCTTCTATTTGCGAGATGTCGCGGAGTTTTTGCGAGCGCGCCGCAAGGTAGCTTTCCTTGGACAGCGCGCCTTCGCGGAATGATTCTTCGACGAATTCGAGGAGGGCTTTTGCGTCGTTTTTGGCTTTCGTAAGCTGCGGGATGGACGCGCCGTCGAGGCCGTCGCCGCCGGATGCCTGTGGCTGCCCGTTGTAGTTGAATTGCGGTTGTCGCCCCGCGTTTTGCGCGCCTTGCTGCACGGCCTCGTCCTGCATCGCGTTGTCGTGTTTTATTCCCAAAAGTTTCGTGCCCGCTGCGCGCACCGCTGCTTCCATCGCCTTTTCCGCCGCGTCGTACAGTTTTTTGTTGTGGGGATTTGCCGGGGATTGCTTTTGCGTCTGCTGTTGCGGTTGGGCTTGCGCCTGCCGGTTTTGGTTTCCGAACGCGTTTTGTTTTTTGAGGTGCGCGAGTTTCTTGAACGCCTCGCCCTTTACTTCCAAATAGCTTTCCTCGGACAGGGCGCCGGCCTGATAGTAGTGGTCGAGGACGGATAGGAACGAATTGAGGCCGGCTTCGGTGCGCACGTGGGGTATTGCGGAAGCCTGCTGCTGTTGGGGATAAGGTTGGCGGGGTTGCTGTTGCGTTTGCGGGCTGGCGGTGTTTTGCGTTTTGCGCGTTTGGGGAACTGTGCGGGATTGAGATTGCTGTGGCTTGCGCTGGCCGCTTTGCTGCCGTAGCACCTGCCGCTTCGTGTTTTTGGGCGTTGGCATTTTCTGCCTTCCGGCCTCCCCCCTCTTGAAACTGGGCGCCGAATGGGATTTTTTTCCTTGAAATTGGAGAAAAAAAAGTGAAATCCGTCAAGCGCGTTTTTCGGCTGTATCCGGATAAAGTATTGGGGATGCCTTCCTCTTAAAGCTTGCCAAGGCCGCGGCGGGGGCGCGTTTTGGGGAAAAGGCTTAAACGCGGATTGGCGTTATTTTTGGGTTTTAGGGGCGTTTTTGGGGCAATTCGGGGCATTGGTGTTAACTTGGAAGCTGCTTTGGCGGATATGGGAATTGTCGACCCCGCGTTGCACGTTTTGGCCGCGGCGATAGGCGGGCTTGCCGCGCTGCTTTTCTGGTACGCCTACCGCAGGATGGGCGCGGGGCACATGAGCGATTCCGCCAAGTGGCTGGTGGTCGGCATCGCCGTGGTTTCGCTTACGCACGCGCTTGACAACGTCGACGCGCTTCTTCCGTTTTCGCTGCCGTTCCATTTTGCGCATTTCATCGAAGTGGTCGGGCTGTCGTGCCTCGGCTTTGCGGGATGGGAATTGTACCTGTTTTCCAAGAATTTGGGGGGCGGGATTTAAGTTCGCAAAACTCGCGCGTCGCAGGAATGCTATGTGCCGGAAGGCATTGCAAGGGGGGTTGGTGATAAATGGCGGATCTTTGTGCGAGTTCCGTGGAAGCGCTTGCGTTGAAGCTGCAGACGGACACTGCGTTGAGCACGATGCACATAACGCTGGTCGTAATTGCGGTTGCCGCGGCCGTGATTTTTTTACTTGCCTACCGCAAGTTTACCGAGGGGGGGATGTCGGATTGCGTGCGATGGGCTACGTTCGGGGTAATGGTGCTTGCCGCGGCCCAGGTATTGGATAATCTGGGGCTATACCAGCCGGAGTATTCCCTGCAGCTTGTCTATGCCACGCATTTTGTGGAAATAATCGGGTTTTCCTGCCTGGGTTTTGCCGCGTGGGAAATCTACCGGTTCTCGAGGAAGCTCGGCTGAAACTTTCCTTATTTTCCCCTATTTTTGCGGATGCCCGCCAAAAGCGCGGGGCGCCCGGGTTTTTTGCCTCCCGGCGCGCAAAGCCATAAAAACCCTAAGAGTTACAAGCAATGTAATGCTTTTGGGCGGTTGTGGCGTGCGCGCGTTTTTTGGCGATTTTTTGAAAAGGGCCGGGCGGAAAATAGCGCTGCTTGGCAATTCCTCGGGCGTGCTCGGGGTGGCGGGCGCGCACGGCGTCTGCCACACGCTTTGCATGACGGCGATAGGCGCGCTGTCCCTGGTTGGGATAACGCTTTCGGGGATGCCCTTGATGTTTTTGCAGGGTTACGCGGTTTACTTCTGGTCGCTGGCCTTCGCGTCCCTGGCATTGAGCGGTTATATCCACTTTGGGCGCGGGAATGGCGCGCCAAGCGATTTGATGATTGCGAACGCGGGCTTCGTGATTGCCGGGATTCCGTTCGGGGAGGCGCGGCCCTTTTCGGGCGCGCTTCTTGCGATTGGCGGGTTTTTCGTGATTTTGGCAATAGCGCTTTTTTTAAAGGGCAAAATCGGGGGCGGCTCGGGGAAGCGGAAAAAGCAAACGTCTTGACGCAACGGTTGGGAAATTTCCCCTCACTTCGTTGCCGCAATAATGCGTTGTTCTTCCCGCGCCGCTCATGCCCCGAGTGCTTTGGCCGCGCTATTTCTTGAGCCTTGCCTCGACGGATTCGAGGTAGTTTGCGGCCATCGAAAGCGAGCCTTGTTTCATCTTGTCGGCTGCGATGTTGAGTTCGAGCTCGATGTCGTAGGTGTCCTTGCCGCCGGCCTTGATTGCGGCTATTTGCTCGCGTGCGGCCGTCACGCGCTTTTGCACCGCGGAGTATTGGCGCAGTTCGTCGTCGGTGAGGGCGAACGTGGAGTGCAAAAGCGGGCGGAATGAGATGAACCAGGGCTTGCCGTCGTTGTATTCGGCGTTCTGGAACAATCCCGTCCCTATCATTAGCTTGGTGACGCGCGCGGAGTATTCGGCGCCGTACTTGGTTTTCACCCTGCCGATGTCGCCTTCGTAGCGTGTGCGCAATTGGATTTCGTTGGCGATGTTGGTGCGGATGGCTCCCTTGAAGTCCAGCAGCACTTGGGATATCATGAAGATGGCGATTCCCCACTTGCGGAACTCGCGGCATCCGCGCTCGAGTGCGAGGTAGGCGCCTTTGCCGCCGTACTTTGGCAGGAGCCTGTGCACTTCGTCGTAGATGAGCATCAATTTCAGCTCCTTGGATTCCTGGGGCCTGCTTTCGAAGATTGATTCTATGGAGCGGCGGCAGAAGCCGTCGAGCACTGGTGCGGGCAGTTGGTTGAGCACGAACACGGTCATTTCGCCGGGCTTCATGTAGTCGCTTATCTTGATGGCCATGTTGGGGTCGTCGACCACTATGATGTTGGTCTTGAATCCGCGGGCTTCCTCCGGTTTCATGCCGAAGTTCTTGTAGAGGGAGAACATCTGGCCGTCCTTGCACGGCCTGATGAAGCCGGTCCACTGGGCGGTGGGGTCGAAGACTATGACGGGGATGTTGCGTTTGAGCAGTTCTTCGGCGCACACTTGTGCGGACACGGATTTTCCGGAACCCGTGCCTCCTGCGGCGATGGAGTGCATCAGGAGCTTTGTGGTGTCAAGGTATGTTTTGACGTCGGTTTCGGCGATTTTTCCCACGGGTATCGAGGTCGGCCCGGGCTGTGGGAGCTTCTTGAAGTCGAGGGGGAATATGAAGCGTGCGCTGCGGCGCTTGCGGTCCTGGTATTCCTTGTAAAGCCTGCGGCCGACGAACGCGAAGCCCAAGAGGCCTATTGCGGCGTAGGGTATCCAGCTTGTGGCGAGGGCGGAGAACAGCATTCCGGTTATGGTGGGCTGCGTGACTTCGAACGACGCGTATGCCTGCGATGTCTTGGTGGTGTTGCCCGCGGCGTAGATTGCCTCGACGGTGATGGAGTATTTTCCGGGCGCGAGGTTGGCGGGCACCTTGATGGACTTGATTTTGGTGACCGAGTCCTCGACCGAGATGGTTTCGGTGGTGGTCGAGACTTCCTTGTCGTCTTCGAGGGATTTTATGGTGTAGCGCAATCCGATTTCGTCTATCGTGGGCGTTTCGCCGGTGTTGACCACGGATGTTTCGAATTTGATGGCCTCGCCGGGGTTGATGGAGTCGAGCAGGGGCTTGATGCGGACTTCGGCGCGCGGGGCCGGGGGCTTCTGCACCTTGACTGTGATTGGCGTGCGGTGCGTGAAGTTTCCGAATTTCACGACTATTTCCCCGGTGTACGAGCCCTGGGCCGTGTCCTTCGAAGTGGAAATGTAGATTGGCATTACTTTGGTGGTCTTGGCTTGCACAAGCGTGCGGGGAGCGGCGGGTTTCGCGAAGTCGGCGGCCGCGCCTTGAATGAACACCGTGGCGTTGTAGTCGGAGTCGAGGTTGTTTATCAAATCCATTGATTCCGTGGCCTGTTCGCCGGGCACGAGCGTCACGTAGATGAGCGTTGCCTTGACTTCAAGCTGGGTTACGGGCATCGTTCCGGTTGCCGTGCCTGCGCCGCCTGTTCCGGTTCCGCTTCCCGCGCCTGTTCCTGCTCCGCCTCCGCCGATTCCGGCGCCGGGCTGCAACGGGGCGATTCCACTTCCACCGACGCCTCCAGTACTCCCACTACCCGCGGCTCCACTAGCCCCACCACCACCTACGCCACCGCCAACTCCTGCCGGCGCGGGCGTGGGAGTTGCCGTTGTGTTTATTGTTCCGCAGTCGGCTGGGCAGTTGCTGATGCTTTCGCCGTATGGCGATTCGCACGCGCCGTTGCCGCACACGTATTCGGCGAGGGCGTATGCCTGCGAGAGCGCCGGGGACGCGTTGGAAATGGTGTGCGTGTTGAGGTCGGGCGCGCTGGTGGTGCGCGTCCAGTTTGCGGCGCAAGTCTGGTATTGGGTCCAGTTTGCGCACGTGTAGATTCCAAGTCCGGACTCCGCGGCGTATCCCGTCATTTGCGAGTAGTTGAACGAGAAGTTTGCCTGGGAGTAGTTGAGGGACGCGTTGTTGAGCACCGCGATTCCCTCGATGCTGCCTATGCCTATGCGCGATGCGGGTATGCGGCCGAACACGAGGGCGTTGTACGTGCTCGCGTTGAGGTAAACGCCGGAGAGGTTGAGCGTGGAGTTGAACGCGTTGGTTTGTATGCCGTGCGTGCCCACGAAGATTGTCTTGTTGTAGGCGCCGCTTGTGAGGTTGGAGGAGAAGTCGTATTCCTGCGTTCCGCCGCCTTCGTAGAACCTGAAGCGCAGGGCGATTGGCGTGCTTGTTGCCTGTTCGGAGTCGGCGCCTGTTCCGGCCCAGAATATGGGGGCGCGCACTTCGAACGTTTTGCTTGTGGTGTTGCAGTTGCCGCTGGCGTCGCAGGCGCGGGCCATCACGGTATAGTTGCCGAGGGTGCCCGTGCTTGAGAAGTTGGCGAGGAACTGGTAGGTGTCGTTTACGCGCTGGCTGTAGGCGAATGAGAGGTTGTACGTGGTGCCGTTGGGGTCGGTCGCGTTGCCGGAAACGTTTTGCGGGGGCACGACGCCGAAGTCGGTGGCGTTGAGGGTGATGTTTTGCACGGCGTAGCGCGCGATGGGGGACACGAGGCCGATTGCAAGCTGGGGCGGCACGGTGTCGTGGTATTCTATGGCGCGGAATTCCACGTCGTCCAGGCGCACGGTGAAGTTCGACGAGGCGTTCGAGGAGTTGTCGTACCCGCGGTATGCGGTGGAGACGTTGAGGTCGTATGCCGCCGCGCCGATTATTGGCGCGGAGAAGTTGATTATCCACAGCCCGCTTGCCCAGTCGTAGGCGGCGGTGTTGTAGCCCGAGTTGTTTATCTGTATCAGGTATGCGTTGGAGTTGCGCTGCAGCGTGACGTTGAACGACGCGTTCGCGGTGACTGGGCTGCCGCGGTAGGTGACGTTCATCCTAACGGATACGTTGGTGTTGTTCGTCACGTTGGTCTTGGGCGCGTTTTCGGTCGGGCTCGTGATGTTGGCGGCGAACGGCCTGACGAGTATGAATGCTTCGGTCGTGCGGAACGGCGGGGACGCGTTGGCGTTGGTGGTGGTAATATTGGCAAGGTAGAGCGTTTCGTTGAGTGGGGATGCGGGCGCTGCGAATGTAGCGTAGAGTTGTCGTGCCCCGGGCGATTGCGGATCGTAGGGTATTGTCATCGCATACTGGGAGAGTGCGGAGTAGTTTGTTCCGTTGCCGGTTGTGTTGATGGCGATTTGCACGTCTTGGTTGCCGATGTTGGTTACGGTTATCGTGTCGAGGGTGATGGTGGTGTTTTGCACGGCTTCGGCGTATACGGCGGCCGGCTCTTGGGTCCAGTTCATGGCGTTAGGTATGCCGACCGAGACGTTGAGTTGTGCGGACGGGCCGGTTGAGGAGTTGGCGTACACTATGCCGTAATAGGTGCCGTCGGTTTGCGCCATCGGCGAGGTGACCGTGAGGTTGATTTGCAGGCTTGCGCCCGCGGAAAGTGCAAACGAGTTGTTGGAGAAGGACGGCGAGAAGCCCGTGCAGACGGTGCCGGAAACGCAGGTGAACGTTATTCCCGCGAGGTCGTCGTTGCCCGACGCGTTCACCGCGAACGCGGCGGTCGCGCTTGTGCCGCTGCCGGCCGTTATGGAAACGTTCGACGTGTTAAGCGAGAGCTGGGGGTTGGAGAGCACGCGTATCGTGAAGTTCGCCGAGTTCGATGTTTGCGTTCCGTTTATGTCCGTCCAGTTCACGGTCACGTTCGCCGTGTAGTTGCCCGGCCGCGTTCCAGCGGGAACGGTTATCGCAAGCGCCGTCGCGTTGTAAGCATTTTTCGCGAGGGTGCCGATGCTCGTGGTGCCCGGGCTAATGGTCGCGTTTGACGCGTTCGCGTAAAGCGTTGTGGAAAGCGCGCGCGCGAGGCCCGTGTTGGAAACGTTTGCGAGCACCGCGGCTGCGCCTCCGGCGGTTTGGGTGATTCCGCTTATTTGGACCACCGTGGCGTTCGCGGACACTGAAAGCGCGGTGTTCGCCACGGATTGCAGCGCAATCGGCGCGGAGCAGTTTACGTTGTTGTTTGAGTCGTTGGCGCAGGCGCTTATCGAGTAATTGCCTTGCACGCTCGCGTTGTACTGGGCAGCGTAATAACTTGTGTTGGCGTTGCTCATCGGGATTGTTTGCACTGTTGCATTTGGCAGCGTGATGTTGAGCCACGCCGTTGACACCGCGTAGTTGTCGGTGATGTTGGCGATTGCGGTGGCGTTTTCGAATCCGGTTTCGACCGAGCCTGGCGAAATATTGAATGAATTGATTTGGGGCGGGGTGTCGGTGACGTTGAGGTCGAGCGTCACGTTCGCGCTCGCGGGCGAGCCGTCGGAGAACAGGTATATGGTGAGGGGATACGTGTCGTTTGCTATTGCGGCGCGCAGGTCGTATGTCACGGGTATGTTCGCGGATGCCTGGCTTGCAAGCGTCCGGGACCATTGTTGGTTGCCGTCGAGGCGCAGCCTGTCTTGTATAGCCCCCGCTATGGACAGGTTGAAGGACACGGGGTAGTTTCCGTTGTTTGTGAGGGTGATGTTGCCGATGGTGCCCGTGGTGTTCAATCCGCCGACGATTGTTCCGAACGTTGCGGGCGCGCGGGACCACGTGGTGTTGGATGAAACTGTTAGGTTGAGGAGGGTGTCGTCGTAGCCCGCGTTGGACGTGTTGGAGCGGATGTACGTCCAGTAGTATCCCGGCGCCAAATCGCTTGGCACGCTGGCGTTCACCGCCACCGAGACGTTGGTGCCGGCGGCGATTGTTCCCGGCGAGCTTGGGTATATCGTTATCGCGCAGGCGGGGCAGCGGGTGGCGATGTCGCCTCCGATTGCGAATATTTGCGTGTTTGCGAGGTAGTCGTTTCCGCTTGCCTCGACGTTGATTGTGCCTGCGAGGGCGGTGGTGCCGGGGGGTATCGTTGCGTTGATGGTGTCCGGCGTGGCGTTGACTATGGGATTGGAGGCGACCGTCACGAACGTGGTGTTTTGCACGAAGCTCGTGGACAGGTCGGGGTTCTTCCAGTGGCCGTCTATTGTGATTGGTATGAACGAGGGCGGCGTTGCGGTTGTCACGGTGGCAAGGACGCTCCATTCGCAAGTTCCGCCCGCCTCGATCCTGCCGCATTGCTTTGCGGACTCGTTGTAGTTTATGCGGCCGGAGGTGTCGAACACGGAGAGGTTTGCGCCTATTGCCGCGGCGGCGCCCACGTTGGAGTAGTTTATGGCCATCACGAACGAGTGGCCGCCGTATTGGGTGATGTTGCTGACCACGATGCTGGGCGGGGTGGAGATGACCTGGCCCTGCGTTATGCCCAGCACCTCGAAGTAGCCCACGAAGGTGGAGTTGGAGTTTTGTTCGGGCGGGGAGTCGGATGCGTAGATGGTGAGGTTGTGGGTGCCGTTGATGAGGGGCAGGTAGGTTGTGGAATAGTTGTCCTGCGAGTAGTTGCTCATCGCAAGCCGGATTATGGTGCCGTTGGGCAGGCCCACCTGCGCCCACACGGAGTACACCGAGGTGTCGTCGGTCACCGTCGCGTTTATGGTCGTGGTGTTGAGGTTGGCTTCGACGCTTTGGTTGGGGGCTATTGACGCGAAGGTTATTTGCGGCGGCTTGCCGTCGTGTTCTGTCACCGTTACCGTGCTTTGGTTGGAGTACGCGGAGTAGTATTTGCCGATGTCGTCGAAAATCGCGCACGTCAGTTGCACCGGGCCTTTTTGCGTCGGCGGGTAGTTGGAGTTGGCGTAGCCCGTGGCGTTGCTTGTGGCGTTGGCTATGAATACGAAGCCGCTTGAGAGGTTGTAGTAGAACGAGGCGTTGTAGCCGGCGATTCCGCCGCCGGTGTCGTGGTCCTTGACCTTGCAGGAGAGCGGGATTGTGTCGTTGTAGGCGAGTATCGTGCCGTTTTGGGGCAGGGCCATTTCGGCGTCGGCAAGGCCGGAGACGGTTATTTGAGTGCTTTGGTTTCCGTCGTCGTAGTATTGCCTGGTGGCGCTTGCGGTGATGTTGCGCACGCCGGTTTGCTGGTCGATGAGCGAGCGGCTGGTTCCGCTTCCGCTTGCTATTTGCGTTGTTTCGTTGAACCATTTGAGGGCCGTTACGGGCGAATTGCCGTTCTCGTCGGAAACGGTTGCGGAGAGGTTTGCCGAGTCTATCTTGCTGAGTAACGTTCCGTTCGCGGGCGAGGTTATCTTGGTGGCAAGCGCGCCTTTGGCGGTTGCCGTGCGGTTCTCGGTCTGGCTGGACTGGAAACTGGGCTTGGTCGCGTTGAAGAAGAGCACGTATTCGCCGGGGGTTATGTCGTCCTGCGGGTCGTAGGCCACCCGGCATCCTCCGGTGGAGTTGGTGGTGCAGTTGCCCAAAAGGTCGGTCGTGTTATACAGCCACACGGTCGCGTTTTGGGCGGGGCCTATTTGCGCGTCCGCCACCGTGACCGTGAACGTCGCGTTGTGCGGCGAGTACGAGTTGTTGCGGTAAACCGAGAGCGTGTCGTAGGAAATGCCGGTTATGTTGAGCGAGCGCAGGAGCGTGAGCTGGGAGGTGAGCATGGCAAGCGACGCGTTGTAGTACGACGCGGGGTAGTCCGCGATGCTGCATGAGAAGTTGTAGGTTCCGGGGCTTTCTGCCTGTATGGACCACAGCGTCGAGGCAACGCCGAGGCTGTTGGTGTTGACGTTCGCGTCGTGCAATGCGCCGTTCTTGTAGAAGTTGACGGAGTACGACGCTATGCCCATGGATGTCCCGTTGTCGACCACCGTGCACGTTATCTCGACGGGGATTCCGCTTGCGGTGTAAGTGCTTCCGTTTGCGGGGGCGATGGCGGTGATGCTGCTCCAGCCGTACACGGTGAGGGGCGTCGAGTTTACGTAATAGTCGTGATACGCGAGGGTGGCGTTGGCGCTGATGGTGGTGCCGCCGCGCTTGTATGCCACGGGAACGGCCCAGGTCGCGTTGTATCCGGCCGCGAGGGGGGTGCCGGTTTCGTTGAGCCACGTTATCGTCGCGTTGTAAAGCCGGGTGCCGCAGTCGTCGCTTGTTGTCGCGTTGAAAAGCTGCGTGGTGTTGCGGTTGATTATGCCGCTTGGCACGGGCGAGGAAACGTTTTCGTAAAGCGTGCCGTACACCGTGAGGTTGGTCGCGGTGGTGTTCACGCTTTTGTAGCAGGAATCTGCGGTTGAGC
>DAHXMR010000105.1 GCA_027371655.1 Microcaldota archaeon | reverse complement strand
GAACCGTGCAATTCGTCGCTTGTTTCCATCTCCTTGGCGCTTGATTCCGACCACGTGATGCCCGGCGACGAAGTCAAAGTTGCGGCAAGCATGGAAAGCGGGATTCCCGATGAAATTAACGGAATGCTGCGTTTGCAGGCGCTGCATTGGGTTCCTGCGCTTTTGGCGCGGGGTTGCGCGGCGAGGTGTCGTAGGGGTTGATGAGGATTATTTCGAAGTACTTGTTGATCCCGTCCTCTCCCACGAGGTACGAGCCGATGACTTCGAGGTTGGAGTACCTGCGCATCGCCTTTTGCTCGGCGTAGTACGAGAGCTCGCGGCCGGGGTTGACGCGCTTGCGGTTCTTGCCGGGCTTGCGGCCCAAACGCGCGCGGTCGCGGACGCGTTTTCCGCGCTTCACGCGCACGCGCGCAATAACGTAATCCTTGGTGGCCTTGTAGCCCAGTTCGCGGGCGCGCACGGGGTTGGTCGGGCCTTCGGCGCGCTCGATGGTGCGCTCCTTGCGCCACTTGGAAAGCCGCTGCTTCAACGCGTCCGAGCGCGTCTTGTAGCTTTGTGCAAACGATTTCCTGACGTACTTGTACATTCCACACATATGCTATATCACTTTTCCATCCGGAAGACTACCCGAAAACGCCTTTTTTTCAGAAGAAGGCTCTTTTCGCGCTTTCTACGGTTCTTATTCAGGGCCCGCATGGCGGGTGGTCCCACATCTTGCAATTATTGTCCTGCTCCTGCTTTAAATTCGTTGGCTTGCAAAAGGGTTTTCATGGAAGTTGTGGTGGTGCGGGGCGCAAAACGCTCCGTGGAAGAATTCGGCGACGGCGCCACCGTGGCGGACGTCATGCGCGAAAAGCGCGCCAACCCCCAGGTTTACGCCCCGCTTTTGAACGGCAGGCCCTGCCACGAGCAACGCAAGCTCAAGGACGGGGACGAGCTTGCCATCCTGCGCGTAATCTACGGCGGGTAAAAACTGGTTTTTTTGTTTTTCAGGCGGAAAAAAAGAAAAGGGAGTTGTCGCGTTTACCATGCCAAAGATGCCGAAGTGCTCAAAGTGCCAAAAAGAGGCGGTAGCCCGCCTCGAATACTGCGGGCTCGACCTGTGCGAGCAGTGCTTCTCCGAATTGTTCGACAAGCGCGTGTGGAAGGCCAACAGGGACTACTCGATGCTGAGGCGCGGCGACAAAATCGCGGTTGCGGTGTCCGGGGGAAAGGACTCCGCGGCCATGCTGCACGTTTTGAACAAGATGGCCAAAAAAATCGGCGGCGGAATCAAGCTTTTGCCCATAATCGTCGACGAGGGCATCGCGGGCTACCGGCCCGCGGCCATGGCAAAGGCCCGCGAATTGTGCGAAAGCGAGGGAATGGAGCTTTCCGTCACCTCTTTCAGGGAACAGTTCGGCGGCGCCCTCGACGAGATGATGAAAAAGCGCGGGGCGAAAAAGGCGTGCGGGGAATCCTTCGGCGCCTGCTCGCTTTGCGGCGTTTTCAGGAAAAAGTCCCTCAACGCCGAGGCAATCGCGTTGGGCGCCGACTCGCTTGCCGTGGGCCACAACGCCGACGACATCGCGCAAACGTTCCTCATGAATTTGATGCGCAAGGATTCCAGCCGCCTCGTGCGCTTCGCGCCCAAAAGCGCGGGCAACGACGGGGGCCTCGTGCGCCGCATAAAGCCCCTGCTTTACAATTTGGAGCGCGAATGCGCGCTTTATTGCCTGATAAACCAGCTTCCCTTCCATTTGCAGGACTGCCCCTACGCGTCCGAATCCTTCCGCGGCACCGTGAAAGACTTCCTCAACTCCGCCGAGGAAAAGCACGCGGGAATAAAATTCAACCTCCTGCAATCATTCCTCATGCTGCAAAAATCCCGCGAAGCGTTCGCCATTGCGGCGGCCTCCGCAAGCCCCGCGACCGCCGCGGCATCCGGCAAATGCCCCGTGTGCGGGTGCGCGTCAAGCGGAGGCAAGTGCAAGGCATGCGAATACTCCGAGAAGCTGGGGCTGTCACGAGAGATATTTTAATGCCGATGCGGCTTGCGCCGTTCCCGATGCCCGTTACCGTTCCCTCTGCGCGCCTTCCCTTCGTGTCCAGCGCAAGTTTTTAATCGGAATCCCCGTTAGCATTAAGGTTTTCACAAAATGCCAGCCTCTTCTTCCAAAAAACCGGCGCCCCGTTCCGCAAAAAAAAGCGGCGTCGGCCTCGTTGTCCTCGGCGCGCAGTTCGGCGACGAGGGCAAGGGGAAAATCGTCGACACGCTCACCGAAAAGGCAAGCGTTGTCGTGCGCTACCAGGGCGGCAACAACGCGGGCCACACGGTGGTCGTGGGCGGAAAGGAATTCAGGCTGCACACCATTCCCTCCGGCATTTTGCACGGCAAAAAATCGCTCATAGGCAACGGCGTTGTCGTGGACCCCGCCGCGCTTTGCGCGGAAATGGCGGAGCTTGAAAAAAATGGCGTGCCCGTGCGCAGGGGCGTGTTCGGAATCGACCCCCGGTCGCACA
>DAHXMR010000064.1 GCA_027371655.1 Microcaldota archaeon | reverse complement strand
AACCGGGCCGAGGAGCGACCCGAATTTGCAATGTGCGACCCGTGGCGATTCGAGATGCTTGCATTGAAGCCACGGGCTTTAGCCCGTGGTCGTTCACTCCGCCGCGAGGGCCCGTAACACGTGAGGGGTTGTAGTCGCGGAAAATTTGCAGGAGCCGGTAGGGCGGGATGCCGCGCTTTAAAGAAAAATCCTCCAACGCGCCTATTTGCGCGGGCTTCAAGCCGAACGCGGCGTACGTTTTCTGGAAATCGGGAAAATAACGCGCCTTTACGTTCGTGAAAAGCAGCCGTTCCTTGAATTCGGCGACTTTTTGCATCGCGGCCTCCCCGGCCCGTTGCTGTTCGGCAAGTTCTCGGTAGGTTGGCGCAGTAGCCATCTCCCTGATTCTCTCGGCGGTAACTACAATCGATGGAACGGACGGAGCGATGGTCAATGCGGCGATGCCGGCCACCTTGAGGACCGGGTGCCTTTTCCAAAAACCGCGTTTTTTGTAAGGCGTTGAAACCGCATAAATTTTTGGCAAGCCCGAATCTTCCTCCGATATCCTCTCTGAACGATTCAGGAGATTTCCTTTTGCCCGCCGGGGGAGTTCGCGGTCGCGGCGTTGGAGTTGGTTTCCTTCATTCCCGCCTTCCACACGGAGCCGTATTTTTCCGCGAGCTGTTCCTCGATGTTGCGGCCGTGGATTATCGCCGAGCGCACGGCTTCGCAGTCGATGAGCTTGCCGCCCTGGCTCTTCGCAACGTCGCCGGCGAGGTGGATTATTCCCGACAAATCGCGCAGGCGCAGGGTGAGCGAGTTGTTGTCGTCGTCGAAGACCTTCGCGCGCCGCCTTGCCTCGTTGATTATTTCCCCCGCCGCGTCCATGGTCGCGTGCGGGATTTTGCCGTCCTTGCGTATTTCCTGCGCGATGAACTGCAATAGTTTCGCGCGGTTCTCGGCGTTGTCCGGCATCGTCGTCTTCAACAGCACTTCGTAGCCGTTGCCCAAAATGCGCGAGCGCAGGGGGGGCAGTATGTATTGGATGTCGTTGATGTTGCTTGCCGCAATCAGGATGAAGTCGCAGGGAACGTCGTCCACGCGCACGCTTGCGCCCGAGCTTTGCGGGTTTTTGCCAACAATGGCGTATTTTCTTTCCTGCATGGCGGTGAGTATGAAGCGCTGCAAGTATTGCATGGTGGCAAGCTCGTCAACGAACAGGACGCCTTCGTGGGCTTCGTGGATTGCGCCGGCTACCACGCGGGAATAGGGCTGCACGCCGATTTGGGGGTGGCCGCCGTACGGGTCGTGGCGCACGTCTCCCAAGAGTTCGGTTTCGCTTGCGCCGGTTGCGTTTATGAACGTCTTGCGCCCCAGGGGCACCAGCACCTTGCGGGGCTTTTTGCGCTTTGACTCGTCCAAGCGTTCGAGGGCGTGCTGGTCGAGGACGCGCACTTTTTCGCCCCAGCGCTCGTATACGATTATTTCCTCGCGGCCCCCGCCCAAGTTGCGGGTGGTGTGCACGCGGGACTGCACCCTGCCGCCGTCGCTTGCGAAGTTTGAGAGCAAATCGCCGAAAGGCGACTGGTCAATGGGATGCTTGTCGAGGCCGCAGTTGGGGCAAGCCTGTTCTGCCGCGGCGCTGAGGCGGCCGCACCTGCGGCAGCGAAGGCCAAGGCGTTCGGCGACAAACGGGGGGACTTCGGCGGGTGCGGCGATGCGGGCCAAAACCGCGTTTTCCATCTTGCGCTCGCGGGCTATTTGCTCGCGGGAGCGCACCTCGATTATCGGGCGCTCCGGGTTTTCGGGATTGTGCAGCACGCTTATTTCCTGTTGCGGCCGCGGCAGGCAGTATGCCAATGCCTGTGCAAGCATGCTTTTGCCCACGCCGGGGGGGCCCACTAGAAGAAGGTTCCTTTTCTGCGAGGCCGCCATGCGCGCGATTTTCACGGCCTGTTCCTGCCCCACCACCTGCTCAAGGGGGTTCTTGGGAATCGGCACGCTCGCGGTAGACTGCACGTTCTCGAACGCGAACGCTTCGCCGGGCCTCATAAAGCGTATAGGGAGGGCGGAAATTAATTAATGTATTCAAAACCCCTTTCGCTTTGCGGAAACTCCCTTTTTTGGAATTCTTTTTTCCCGCCCCGTTGGGACCCGCAGCCGTGCGCGCGGTTTTTTATTGCGATTTCGCTTTCCCTTAATTGCAAGGTGGTTTTGTTCCTATGAATTACGCTGACTTCGTCGACATTGGCTTCAAGGCGCCCAAAGAATGGCTGCGCGCGGAATACCGCGTCGAGCCCGCAAAAGGCGTTTCGCTCAAAGACGCGGCGGGCGGAATCGCCGCCGAATCGTCGGTTGGCACGTGGACGCAGCTTTCCACGATGACGGACGCGCGCATGCGCGAAAAGGCCGCCCACGTTTACTCGATAAAAGAAATTGGCGCAGGCGCGGCAATAATCAAAATCGCATACCCCTCCGAACTTTTCGAGGGCGGCAACATGCCGCAGGTCTTTTCCTCGATTGCCGGCAACATTTTCGGCGTGTCCATAATCCAAAACTTGCGCTTTCTCGACTTTTCGATGCCCCCCGCGTTGGTGCGCTCTTTTTCCGGCCCGCGCCACGGAATCGCCGGCGTGCGCAGGCTCACGAATACCGCGAAATCCAAGCGCCCGCTTGTGGGCACGATAATCAAGCCCAAGCTCGGTCTTGATGCGGCCGAGCACTCGAAGGTGGCGTACGAGGCGTGGTCCGGCGGCATCGACGTTGTCAAGGACGACGAGAACTTGTCGAGCATGAAGTTCAACAACTTTGAAAAGCGCATCGGGCTTACCCTCGCCGCGAAAAGGAAAGCGGAAAAAGAAACGGGGGAACAAAAAATTTACCTAGCAAATGTAACCGCCGAGACAATGGAAATGCTCCGCCGCGCGAAGTTCGTGGAACGCTTGGGCGGCGAATACGTCATGGTCGACTTGCTTACCGCGGGTTTCGCCGGAGTGCAGTCCCTGCGCCAAATGGATTCAAACCTTTTCATCCACGCGCACCGCGCAATGCACGCCGCCTTGGACAGGAACCCGCGGCACGGGATTTCGATGAAAGTGATGGCGAAGGCCGCGCGTTTGGTGGGCGTGGATCAAATCCACATCGGCACCGCCGGCGTTGGAAAAATGGAGGAAAGCGTTTCAGAGGACGTTGCCATTTTCAACATGCTCAAGGGGAAAAAAGTCCCCGAAAACGATTCATTGGAAGTGCTTGCACAAGACTGGGGCACGACGAAGCCCGTGCTCTCCGTGTGCTCGGGGGGATTGCACCCCGCAACAGTCGCCCCCCTCGTGAAAATCTTCGGAACCGACATCGTGATACAGGCCGGCGGGGGAGTGCACGGCCACCCAAACGGCACGCGCGCCGGCGCCGTTGCCATGCGGCAAGCTGCGGCAGCGGCAGTTGCGGGAATTCCTGCCGCGCGGTATGCCAAAACGCATTCGGAATTGCGGCTCGCGCTTGAAAAATGGCCAAGCGAACTGCAATCAAAACGCGTGCAGTAAGTTTTTTATGCAGTGCGCGGCAGAAATTGGATTAGAATTAAAATTGCGCGGGCACTATCCGCATCGCGCGTCCGAAAGCGATTTTGATTATTGCCGCGCCTGCGCCAATTTCTTTTATCGAGTAAACGTGGGCGGCCTTTTCGCGCATGCGCGCGTCCGTCATCGTGGAAAGCTGCGTCCACGTGCCAACCGACGATTCGGCGG
>DAHXMR010000030.1 GCA_027371655.1 Microcaldota archaeon | reverse complement strand
CTACGGGTTTGAAGCCATAAATTGGTTTTGTTTTGCAATCCTGCCTGCGGCTAAGGCTGGCCGCAAGTTGAAAAACTAAAGGAAGGGCGGGAAAAATTATCCCGCTTTTCCGGGCTGGTTTGCGGGCGCCAGGCGTGCGCGGGGCACGTTGATTGGCGCGCTTATGTTCAGCGCGAACGCCACAAGGGTGCCGACTGCGGAGCCGGAGTATGTGACCGCGGAGAGGACTTCTTCGGCGATATGCGGCGGCACCGCGCGCGACTTTTTCCATTCGGCTTCGGCCTTCTTGATGTCGGAGGTGGTCTTGTCGTCGAAGAAAAGCTCGCCGACGACGGCTATTTCCGCGAGCTTGGGCTCGTAGGAAATGGTGTAAGTGTACTTCACGGTGCCGCGGCCTTCCTGCACGGAGATGTCCTCGATGTTGACGTTGACCGCGAGCTGCTGCGTTGGCGCTTCCTTGTGCTTTGTCCCTTTTACTTCCAAAATGCGTCCGCCTGTAATCATATCCCAAATACACCTCTTGTTGAAAACGTTTGAATCGTGAAACAAACTTTAAGCCAACGCAATCCCGCCCGAAAGGGCACGTGGTTTTTTAGAACTCGAATGATTCGCCGACGCCGAGGATTACGGGCGAGACTTTGGTTTCCTTTTTCACCCGTTGCGCCCATTCGTGCACGTCGGCGTCGATTCTTGAATATGTGCCGTAGTGCATTGGGACGGCGTATTTGCAGCGTATTTTTTTGAGCGCGGTCACCGCGGCCAGGGTGTCCATGGTGTACGTGCCGCCTATTGGGACCATTGCCACGTCGGCCTGCACGTTGGAGAGGGCGTAGTGGTCGTAGGTGTCCCCGGCGTGGAACACGCTTTTGCCGTCCGCGCTGACGCGGAATGCGACGGGTTCGGTGCTTTGCGGGTGCACGGCGGAAAAAACATCAACATCGACGCCTTGGAAGGAGAATGAGTCGCCGGCGATGGCGATGATTTTGTTGCGCCACGCTTTCGCTCAAGGGGTCGTCGTGTGCGAGTGGCGGCGACAGGAATGATAATGGCGAATCCACATTTACCACACCCGCCGCCCCCATGTTCCAAATTGCGGCCTT
>DAHXMR010000026.1 GCA_027371655.1 Microcaldota archaeon | reverse complement strand
ACCCCTCGTCGCGTGCGGGAAAAAGCGCGAGCTTCAAAAAATCGTTCGCAACAAGCGAGAAAACAAACGAATAGGCAAGCACCACAAGCGTCATCCAAAAAGGCAGGGGAGCGAATCCCAAAAGGCCGAAAGTCGCCATGGCGATTGCGGCAACAAAATCGAGGGCTATCACCGCAAGAAGCGTGTTGCTTGGGGCGGAGTGCCAGAAGTGCCCGCTTTCGCGCATCACGAATATCGAGAACAATGCGAAGAAGAGGAGTATTTCAAACGAAAACGTCGCAAGCGTCCCGCTTGCGCCCTTGGAAACGGGAAGGCCAAAGTAATTGATTCCGATGAAAAGCATTGCGATGGATTCCGCAAGCATGGCGAGCCCCAGCAACGCGCCCATTTTTGCAAGGCCGTCCAAATCCCACTCTCCGGGCTTCTTCGACCACTGCACGTTGTCCGTCGAAAGCGAAATTTTCACGAAATCGGTCATGAAAAGCATCAAAAGAATCGCGGTGGCGGAAATCACCTGCGTGCCCGTGACGAAAAAGGCAAGCACGACAAAGGACGCCTTAAGCACGGTGCGCGCCATCTTGTTGAGCACCCACGTGCGTATGCGCTGGAACATCTGCCGCCCGACCTTAACCGGCCCCACTATGCCGCCAAGCCCGTCTTCGGTGAGAACGATGCTTGCCGCGCCCTTGGCAACGTCGGTGGCATTGCTCACCGCAATGCCGACTTCCGCCTGCGCAAGCGCGGGCGCGTCGTTCACCCCGTCCCCGGTCATGCCCACCACGTGGTTCTTCGCCTGCAGGCTTTTCACAATCCTGAACTTGTCCTCGGGATAAACCTCTGCAAACACGCTTGTCTTCTCCGCAATTTCAGACGCACTTGCGGGATTGGAAAAATCGACTTCGGATGCCCGCACGGCAGCACCGCCAAGCCCGACCCCCCTGGCAACTTCCCTGCCGATTGCAAGCTCGTCCCCCGTGAGCATCTTAACGGAAACGCCAAGCGCCC
>DAHXMR010000011.1 GCA_027371655.1 Microcaldota archaeon | reverse complement strand
CTGGACGGCCAACCTCGCGGGATTGTCCGCATTCATCCTTTACCTGGCGTGGCACATAAGGCAGACTGGATTGTCGTGCCTGAACTTCCACTGCCTGCCCCAGGCAAGCGCGCACGAGTTCGGCAAAAGCATCGACCTTGTGCAGTACGTTTACAAATTCCCGCAGGCGCCGGCGGCACTGGGGGTTTTCGTTGCCGCCCTTGACGGCAACATCGACAAGCGCGCCAAAATCCTTTTGTTCGCCTGGCTTGCCGCGACGCTCATCCTTGTGAAAAACGACGCAGTTTTCGCGCTCTTGGGCGGAAGCGGGGGAGTGTTCACCGAGCGCTTCATCACCTACCTCGACGAGGCCGTCGCGGTGTTCGGCGGCATCGCCATAGGCTGGATTTTCGGCGTGCTTTCGCACGGCAGGCGCAACCGGCAGGGCCAGCCCGATGCATTTTAAACCAAACGCCCACATTCCTATTTGCGGGGAAAATTGAAAATGCCGGCCAGGAAAACTTCCAAAAAAACTCCGAGCGCGAGGGCTCCGCAAAAAAAGGGCGCCAAGGGAAAGGCTGCGCCCGAAAAAAGGGCGCCTGCGGCAGGTTCGCCCAAATCCCCGGCAAAAGCGCCTTCGGTTGAAAAAGCGTTCGACGAAATAGCCGAGGACTGGGACTCGAAACGGCAAAACCCGTCAAGCGCGATGCCCCTCTTTCTTGAAACACTGAAAAGGTTCCTGCGCGGGAATTACTACGGCGTGCGCGTGCTCGACGTGGGATGCGGCAACGCCCGCAACGCCGCATACCTGATAAAAACCCTGCGATTTGCGAACGTGTCGTGCGCAGACGTTTCCCAGAACATGCTTGTGCAGGCGCAGAAAACCGCGATAAAATACAATTTGCCGCACTCCCTGCAAATCACCCGCTCAAGCGTGTCCAACCTCGCTTTCCCCACGCGCTCGTTTTCCGCGGTGTTCGCAATGGCCGTGCTGCACCACCTTTCCACGGTGGAAGAACGGCAAAAGGCGTTCCTTGAAATGTACCGCGTGCTGCGCGTGCCCGCAATAGCCTTCGTCACCGTGTGGAACGCGGACCAGCCCAAGCTTGCAAAATACGCGGGGAAAAAAGACGCGCTTGTATCGTGGAAAACCCCCGACGGGAAAACCGCACAGCGCTACTACCACTTCTTCGGCGAAAATGAGCTGAAAGCCCTTGCGGAAGGCGCGGGCTTGCGGGTGCACGAATTGTTTTACGAAAAAGGGGGCAAAAAAAGCGCCAAAAAAGGCGCGGCAAACATTTGCCTCGTGCTTTTGAAAACCGCCTAAGAAAACTATTTTTTGACGATGCGGTTTTCAGAATCCAATTTCACCACGGTTGGCTTGAATCCCTCGGCCTCCGCGCCGCCCATGAGGCATTTGGACATTATTATCACGACATCGCCTTTTTTGCAAAGCCTTGCCGCCGCGCCGTTCACGCAAACCTGCCCCGACCCGGGCTTTCCCGCGATCGCGTACGTTTCGAAGCGGTTGCCATTTGAAACGTTCGCAACAAGCACCATTTCGAACTCGGAAATCTTCGCGGCCTCCAAAAGCGCTGCATCGATTGTGATGCTGCCCTCGTAATCGGTCGAGCAATCAGTCACCCTAGCGCGGTGTATCTTTGACTTAAGAAAAAAGAGGTTCATTTGAGCTTCAGCACCAAAAACTCGTGGTCCGCCTCGAAAGGCGCAAGGTCCAAGCGCTCGATTATCTCAAACGATTTGGAGAGCTCCGCCTCGACCTCGGCATAGACCTTCGCAGGCGAGCGCACGGAACTCACGCTTCTGGACTTTATCGCAATCATCGCAAAACCGCCCGTTTTCAGGAACGCGCGGCAGTTGATTTCCAAAATCTCGGCCTGCGCCGGGTCGGCAACGTCCTCGAAAACAACGTCAACCTTTCCCCCCACGGCCTCGGCGTATTCGCTCACCATGCGCGCGTCGGCAAGAATAGGAAGCATGTTGGGCCTTTTTTCGCAAACGAATATGAGGTCGCGCATCGAGCGGCTTGAAAACTCCACGCAAAAAACCGCGCCGTCCCTGCCTACGATGTCGGACACGTGCGAGGGGGTGGTGCCGCTTGCAGCGCCCAAGTAAAGCACCTTGCTGCCCGGGGCGATGGGCATGTTCTTCAATCCCCGCACAATGGCCGCGCCAAGCTTGCTGCGCGAAGGCTCCCACAGGCGGTACTCGCCTTTGCCCTCGGAAACCAAGCGCTCGCCGTACACCTGCGTGCCGGGCGCAAAATTCTTCGAGGCAAGCCTTCCCCCAAGCTTGAAAACTCCCGGAAAAACCTCTTCAACCATCTTTCAAAGTTCCAAAACGCGGGGTTCCAGGCGTCCGAGCTTGCCGAAGGAGCGCGCATCCTGCGGGAAATGAAGGAGGACAAGGAATGCACCGTATTCCTGGCTTTCACCGCCAACATGGTTGCCTCCGGCCTGCGGGGGGTGTTCGCGCAGCTTGTAAACAGCGGATTCGTTGACGCGGTCATCACCACGGGTGGCGCGGTGGACCACGACGTGATAAAATCGTTCGACCCGTATCTGCTTGGCTCC
>DAHXMR010000008.1 GCA_027371655.1 Microcaldota archaeon | reverse complement strand
TTTCGGACTCCTCGAAGGCTGCTGGTTGAACTGTTCTTGTTCCCCCTTACCGGGGGCAAATAAGCGTTATGCGATTTTTGCCAAGTTTTTTTTTTTCAATCTCTGCCAAGTTTTCTCGAATTTTGGTATTTTTGCCAAATTTTTCAATTTTTTGCCTTTTTTGCGCGTTTTCACGAGTATGAACTAAATTTTCACAATTCCGGCGCAGCCGGCAACAAATATGGGCAGGTTTTTTTGCAAACCAAGCGTTTTCCCGCCTGCAAACCGTTTTTTACCTCTTTTACCTCTTGCGGCGCTTCTGCAGCGCCGGTTTTCTTTACCTCTGCCGTCTAGCCCTTTGCGGTGCTACTCTTTTTCCGATGCGCCGGGGGGCTTTCCGCGGCCTCCCCCGCGCCTCTTTTCTTCCCGAAACGCGCTTCCAGAAGCTCTTGCTGTTGCCGCCCTCGCGCGCGCAAAGGTAGGCCACCGCCTCGTCTAGGGATATGACGCGTTTTGCGCGCATTTGCAGGCTCCCCGCGACGCGGGACAGCTCGGCGTACGAATTTTCCCCAAGCCGCACCAATTTCGACATCTTTCCCAAACCGCCGCGCGTTCGCGCGGAATTTTTTTAAAGTTTGCGCACATCGCGCGAATTTGAAACCCAAATTCATGCGCGTTCAAATCCGAGTGCGGATTTGCGTCTTAAACTTATTGTTTACTAAGTTTATTTTATTTACAAAGTAAATTTTATTTTGTTGTGGTATAAAAGCTTTTTGCCGCCTTGGGCGGGGGTTGTTTTGGGGGCTTTTTGCGAAGGGGGAAAGGGATTTATGGGGGGAAATTCACGATTTTTACGGAAGGAGGGTTCGGTTTCCAAAATGCCGTTGTTTCCGTTCAAGCGCGCGAAGTTGGGCCAGCCTTCGCTTTCCAAGCCGCAGCAGGAGGCGGAGGAAAGCGCCGCGCGGCAGTCGCTGGATTTGCACGGGGAGCGGGAGCGGCTTCTCAAGACCGCAGCGGTGTCGGGATGGAAAAGGGTGCGGGAAGACTTGCGCGCGCCTGGCGCGGCGGTCGGTGGGGCTCCGGTTTTGAGCCGTGAGGAGGAGCAGGTGCGTTTGCAGGCGATTAGGGCGCGTTTGAAGATTCTCACGGGCAAGGGTGCGGCAGCCAAGGCTGGTGCAATCGGTGCGTTTGAGCGGAGTGAGGGCGCGGCGCGGATAAAGGCTGCGGTTGCGGTGGAGCAGGTCCGGCAGTTGCCTTTGGCTATTTCGAAAAGGTTGAAAGATTATTTCGTTCGCAAGCAATTCCAAGCGGCGTATCAGAAAAAATAACCCTGCAAACGTTCATTCTTGTATGAATATTGTTTTTTGGTGGTTTTGGAATTATGCCTAAGCGTTCTTTCAGGCCTGACGCCGAGGTTCATGGTGTTTTGCACGGGTTGCGTGCGGACAAAAAGCTTGATTCCGGCCGCGGCGCGTTCCTGTTGCATCTTGCCAAAAATGGCACGGGGGTCACCCACGTTTCAACGTTGAAGGAATTTTTCGGGGAAAGGCTGGGAAAGGATTCCGTGGAACGGCTTTTGTCAGCCGACGGGATGAATGAGCTTGTGGAACAGCACCCGACTGAAAAGATGTACCTCAAATTGAAGGGCGATGTCAATCCCGGTGCCATAAAAAAGTTTTTCAGCCGCACAAAAAATTAGTTTCGTATTTGTATGAACGTTTATTTTGTTTTCTTCAGGCATCTTTATCCTTGCAGGGTATACCTAAACGCGTAAACTGCCTGATTAAGCCTTAATTATGGCAAATTTGGCATAATTGGCTTTTTGGGCTTGGTTTTGCGCGGGACGGGTGGGTTGTGGGTGGCTGGTTGATTTGAGTTGGTTGCATTTTTGCAAATTTGTGGGTTTGCCGGCCAAAGGGCGGGTTTGGTTTTTGGATGAAAAAATTATGGCGCTCAAAAAACAGTTTTCATATGTGTAAGAACCAATGGGATGTGAAACAAACGTTCATACTTGTATGTTGATTTGTGGGTGTTGGCTTTCTTTGGGCCTCGAGATGGCGCTTACCATTGCCCTTTGTGCAACACCTCCCAAACGTTCATATGTGTAAGAAGGGCGGCAAAAGTGATGGTGCCAGAAAAATCATATTGGTATGAACTAAAAAACGAAGGGCTGAAAAATAGATAATCGTTCTGATAGGTATGAACGTTGGTTTTTTGGGTTGAGTTGATTTTTTGTGGCGTTTGGCAAGGAACTTGAAAGGGTTGTGCGGGCAATAAGCACGTTTGAGGCGTTTTCTCCGGCTATTTTGAAGAAGGCTGGCGTGCACAACGGGCGCTTGGAGGACGCGTTTAACTCTGGAAAAATAGTGCCAAAAGACTTCAAGAATTATGCCAAAAGTTTGGGTGCGAATCGGAGAAACACGGTGGATTTGGCGGCAGTTGGGATACGAGCGCATCCGCCGGGCAGCGTGTCTTATCGTTATCGCATTCAGGTAAACGGGCCGACCGTGCTTGCTGTTGAGAAAGTCTTCGACTGGCGGGTTGTTTCGGTAATTTTCCACAATCCCATCGACGTGGCTGGAACCGAAGAAAAGTTGAGAGCTGCCGGGCACGCAACGGTGCTGGCAGTGCCCCCGCGCGGAAAAAAGGTGACGATTGATGGCATTTCTGCGCTTGAAATTTGGAGCAACGAGCTGAAAGTCCCCAACGCTGAAGCTTTGCGCAAAGTTTGGCCGCACATAAAGCTTGCAACGACCGGCAGGGCGCAAAGGCGGCGCTAGGGCTTGCTTCTCGGCAGGGGTTTTTTCCCAAGTTCGGCGTATATGCGGCGTATTGCCTTTTTGAATTCGGGCAAGTCATTTTTGACGGTATTCCAAACCCGTTGCGTGTTCACCGAAAAATAGCCGTGAATGAGCACATCGCGCAAGCCCGCTATTTCGCGCCAGGGCACTTCGGGATTTGCCTGCCTTATTTGAAGGGGAATGTGCTTTACCGCTTCGCCGATTATTTCCATCCTGCGCAGCACTGCGTCTTGGATGGTGCTGTCGCGCTGGAACTCCTCGAAGCCTATGCCGCGCGTGTACTCATCTATCTTGCCGATGCTTTCCGTCACGTCGTCCAGGTACGTGGCATAGTCGCGTTTCACAAAAGGCTTACCTCCTCGCCGAGTATCCTTTTCTTCAAGCGCGGTTTGACGCACTCGTATTCGACCACGTCCGCTTCCTTTCCCAGCGCGGTTTCCAAGTCCATTTTGAGCTTGATGAAATCGAAGAGGCTTGATTTGCGTGGAAGCTTTACAAGCAAGTCAACGTCGCTTGTTCCCTTCATTTGGCCGCGCGCCGCCGAGCCGAACAGGCCGGCCTTTGTTACGTGGTACTTCCTGAGAACAGGCAGCACCCTGCGTTTGATCATTCGAGCATCCATAAAACCGCCTTCTTGCTTCCAAAAACCGCTTGTACGTTTAGGGCATTGCCCTCATTAAAACCATTTCCCCTTGCCAAGAATCGGGCGCAGCCGGCTTCCAAACTGGCGAAAGCCTTGAGCGCAATCCAAACCAATATTTACAAAGACCCACGGTGCGCAAAAATACTTCGAACCGTTGTTCGAAGATTTGTGCGCGGAAGCGCACAATCCCCTGCTTTTCAAACAGGGGAAAGGGCGCACCGTGGAAAACGTTTGGGCTTTTGCCTGAAATGCAGACACGCCCAATACATCGGTTGTTACCGATGATTTGCAAACGAAAACGTTTGCAACGGCTTCAGCCGTGGGTCTTTGACCCAATAATCCGTTCCGAAAAAATTGTTGTGCGAAAGCGCGACAACGGCCTTTATCGAGGTTTCCCCTTTTCCGAGGGTTTTTTCCACGATTCCTTCGGCGCGCTTTTCGTCTGTTTCCTTGCCTTCTTCAAGCACTTGGGCTATATCCGCCGAATTCAAACCCTCTTCAAGCATTTCCCGCGCTGCAGCGTGGCTTGGCACGACTGGCAAGTCCTTCCAGCGAGGATAAGTGCCGTAATCCTCCAAGAAACAGCTTCACGCATATGTTTGTAACATATGTTGTTGGCATATGTATTTAAAACGTTCGGCTTATCGGTTTTTCGTTTCCTTCGCGTTTTTCCCGAACACTACCTGCGTGTGGGGGTAGGCGATTTCCACTCTATTCCTGTTTTTCTTCGCGCCGAACTCTTCGAGCACTTTGGAGAGGATGTTGCTTTTCGTCAGGCGCTTGAGCCTTGCATCGCACAGGTAGCGCACGCGCATGTCCACCGAGGAGGCGCCCAATTCCACGCGGATTTGCGGCTCGTCGTACAGGTATTGTTCCAGGCCGCTTTCCTCGTAGAATTCGCGCAGGGACTGGCTTGCCTTTTTCATCGTGCCCCCAAGCACGTTTTTTGCCGAGTTTTCCAAAATTTTGCGGGCGAGGTTGATGTCGCTTTCGTATGTTACGCTGACAAGCGCTTCGTCCCACAAATAGGGGTTGGCGGAGGTGTAGTTTGCAACCGGCTGCTGCAAAATCGTCGAGTTTGGCACGGTGATTGTCTTGCCGGTTGGCTCCTCGCCCCCGAGTTCGCCTCCGAATTCTTCGAGGATGGTGTAGAACAGGCGTATTCCAATGACGTCGCCCTTGGTTTGGCCTATGGTGATGCGGTCGCCCACGCGGAAGGGCTTGCTGAATACGATTGTGATCCAGCCCACGACATTGAGGAGCGGCTGTTGCAGCGCGAATGCAAGGCCCGCGGTGAACAATCCCAGGAACGTGCTGAGCGAGGACAATCCCCCGCTTAGGTGGCTTACAAGCAGCATTATCGCAAGGAACCATACGGCGTAATTGTACGCGCCGGCCATCTGCTGCGCGTCCTCGCGGCGTGCGAGCGCCCGCATCGCCATTTTTTCCACTGCGGGCTTGGTGATGCGCAGGAAAGCCCAGGCCAGGAGCAAGGCAGTCAGTGCTTCCATTATTCCGGGGACTATGGAGCCGAACGCGTCCTGCGCGTTGCTTATCGTGGGCAGGCGTGCGTATGCGTAGGCGATAATAGCGGCGACTGCCAGAAAAACGAAAATGCGTTTAATCGTTATGGTTGCCATTTTGGCGTGTTGCCTCCTATTGGCGTTTTTCAAGCCCCTGTGCCATCGACTTGAGCAGGCCGTGGGGGTCCTGCGCCTTCACAAACGCGCTTGCAAGCAGCACGCCGCCCGCGCCAAGTTCGATTGCCTTTTCCACGTCGTGCGCGTTGCTTATCCCGGCGCCAACAAGGACGATTACGCGAGGGTCGGCTGCCTTGATTTTTTTCACCGCGTCCGAGACGATTTCGGGCTTTGCGCTACTTACTGAAATTCCGCTTCCGATGAGTTCGGGCGGCTCGACAGCGACTGCCGTGGGGCCGTACGCGGCAAGCTGCGCGCCTTCTTCGACGGTT
>DAHXMR010000001.1 GCA_027371655.1 Microcaldota archaeon | reverse complement strand
CCAAGAACCGCAGGGGCAAGGGAAGCAAGGGCGGCAAGGGCCGCGCCGGCTACCACAAGCAGAAGTGGCTGCAGACGATAAAGCGCGGGGAGAACAAGCCCGCGAACAAGGGCTTCCTCAACGTCATGAAAAAGGGGTTTGAAACCGTCACTCTTGAAGAAATCCTTTCAAAAGCGCAGAAGAACATCTGGCCCAAGGACAAGGCTGACCCAAGCGCGATAAGCGTCGACCTCACCAAGAAGGGGACGCGCGTGAAAGTGTTGGGCAACGGCGGCTTCCCGGTAAAGGCGATGGTAACTGCGGGCTCATTTTCGAAAAGCGCGCTTGAAAAAATCCAGGCCGCGGGCGGGAAGGCGATTGCAACGCAGCAACCGGAGCCCGCCAAGGCCCAAAAGAAAAAGGCTTGACGCGCCAAAAACGGCAGCGTGCTAAAGGAGGCGGGATTGCGGCTCAACCTGCGAATTCGCCAACCTTTAAATTTGCCGCCTGCGTTTGAAATCAAAAAACAGTGGCGCCCAAATGCTCAACTTTCTCAAGCCCATTCTGAACGTGCTTCCCGAGGTAAAGCGGCCGAAGCAGCCGCCAAGCCTGCAGGAAAAGCTTTTGTGGACCCTTGCCGCGCTTCTGATTTTCTTCGGCCTGGGGCAAATCTACCCCTTGGGCGTCGACGTTTCCGCGATAAAGGCAAGCGGCCTTGAGCGCCTCGAAATACTCCTGGGAAGCAAGATAGGCAGCCTGATTACCGCGGGAATTGGCCCAATAATTTTGGCAAGCATTTTCCTCCAGCTTGCGGTCGGCGCGCGCCTCATTTCGCTTGACTTGTCCAATCCCGAAAACAAGAAAACTTTCCAGGGCCTGCAAAAGCTGCTCGCAATAATACTGGGCCTGCTTGAGGCGGTAATCTACGTGCTTCCCACGGGAGGCGGCAACGGATATGTTCCCCTCATAAGCCACGACTTGGGAAGCGTGCTTTTCGTCGTGGTGCAGCTTGCGCTTGGCTCCATAATCCTGTTGTATTTGGACGAAGTGGTGCAAAAATACGGGATTGGAAGCGGCATTTCGCTTTTCATCGCGGCAGGCGTGTCGCGCACGGTGATAATGGGCGCGCTCAGCCCGCTTGCGCCGGTTGGAGGGGACACCCCCGAAGGGCTGATTCCGCAGGCGATAGTCAACGCGGGCACCAACCTCGCCGCCTCGCTTTGGACGCTGATGCCGCTGCTGTTTGCGGCAATAGTGTTTTTGGCCGCAGTGTACTTCGAGGCAATGAAAATCGAGCTGCCAATAGCATACGGCCGCGCGCGGGGCCTTGGAATGCGCTATCCCCTTAAATTCCTCTACGTGAGCAACATCCCGGTCATCCTCGCCTCGGCGGTGATGCTCAACATACAATTGTTCGGGATGTTCATGTCTAACGCGGGAATGCCCCTGGTGTTCGGGCCCTACCTTAACAACCGGCCCGTGTGCGACATCAACCACAACCTCTTCTCGGTGGGCGACGTTCCCGTGTGCGGCCTTTCGTACTACGCGACTTCACTGCCGTCTCCAGTGCTCATGACCGGCGGATACCAAACCTACCTGCAGGCTTACACCGCGCCTGCGGAGCTCATACACATACTTTTCTACGGGGTAATCCTCGTCTCGCTCAGCGTGCTGTTCGGATGGTTCTGGGTGGAAAGCACGGGAATGGGGCCCAAGAACGTTGCGGAGCAATTGAACCGCTCGGGCCTGCAAATCCCCGGATTCCGCCAGGACCCGCGCGTGATTGAAAAAATCCTCGAACGCTACATTCCCGTAATCACGATTCTGGGAAGCATTGCCGTAGGCATCCTCGCGTGGTTTGCGGACATCACGGGGGCCCTGGGCACTGGGACGGGAATCCTGCTTACCGTGGGCATACTTTACCGCTTCTACGAGGACCTTGCAAAACAGCAGGTGTTCGAAATGTACCCCATGCTCGGCAAGATAGTCAAGTAAACGCGGGCAGGCAGTTTTTGGCCGCGCTTTGTTTCGTGATTGAAAAATGGTTCTTGAAAACGCGGCCGCCTGGATTTTCGCAACGGGCTGCGGTTTCTCGGTTGTTTCCCAGTTCTTGAACAGCAAGATGGGGATAAAAAAGCGCACGAAGGAAATACAGGACGAAATCAAGAATTTCCAGGAGGAATTCAAGAAGGCGACGGAGAAGAACGACGAAGTTGCGCTCAAGAAGCTGAAGGCGCGCGAAGAGCAGGTGATGGGCATGATGCAGGAAATGATGCTCCTGCCCTGGAAGTCCATGATAATCGTCATGCCCATGTTCTTCGTGCTCATAGGCGAGCCGTTCCTCACGCACTATCCCGGGTTTTTGATGGAAACGTTCAAAGGATTCGTCATCCACCTTCCCTTCGACCTGCATGTGAACGCTGTGTTCTCGCTGCAAGTCCTGAGGGAGGCGGCGTACGGCCCCAAGGGTTTCTTCATCGTCAGCACGCTTTTCTTCGGAATGCTCTACTCCTTCCTCGAACCCCGCGTGGCGAAAATGCTCTCGAAAAAACAGTAATTTAAGCTTTAAACAATACAAGGAAGAATCAAAATCAGAGGTGTTTTCAAGAATGGCTCCAGCTCCACGATTCAGGCAGGCACTCAAAAGGCAGCGCAAAAGCCCCGGCGGAAAGGTGTCCCAAAAATACAAGACCAAAAAGCCCGCCAAGGTCCTGTGCGCGCTTTGCGGCGCAAAGCTCAACGCCGTGCCCAACAAGAGCACTGCGGAAATGCGCAAGCTCTCCAAGACCGAAAAGCGCCCGCAGCGCGTGTTCGGAGGCGTGCTGTGCGCAAACTGCTCGCGGCTTGTGATTACCGAAAAGACCCGCGTGCAATCGGGCGCCCTGTCCAAGGCAGACGTGGACTTCCGCCACCACAAGTACATCGACGCGATAAAGCTTTAGGTACAACGTGGAAAGCGGTTGCTGCAAAAATGCGGATCGCGATTTCGGGATTGTCCGGCTGCGGCAACACTACCGTCTCCAAAATAGTGGCGGAAAAACTGCGCGCAAAACGCATCAACTACACGCTGCGCAACCTTGCCAGGGACTTGAAAAAGCCCTTCGCACAAGTGCAGGCGGCGGCAAAAGCCAATCCCGAATACGATTACGCTGTTGACAAAAAGCAGGCGGAATTCGCGGCGAAAAACAAGGAGTGCGTGCTTGCAAGCAGGCTCGCGATATGGATCGGCGACGCGCGCGTGCTGTCGAAAATAGGCGCAAGGCAAAAACCGGAATTCACGCTCAAGGCGTGGCTTCAAGTGCCGCTTGAAGAGCGCGCAAGAAGAATCGCAAAGCGCGAAAAAACCCCGCTTGCAAAAACGCTTCAGGAAACGAAGAAGCGCGATGAGGACAACGGGAAGCGCTACAAAGCGCTTTACGGAATAGACGTTTCGAAAAAACCCGCGCACACGCTTGTCGTGGACGCGGAGAAAAACGATGCGAAGCAAGTCGCGCAAATCATAATCGATGCGGCGCAAAAAAGCCGCAAAACAAAATAACCAAAATAACGCTTTAAAAAAAGGTGAACAAAATGGGTGCAATTGAAGCTGGAAAAAAATGCATAAAGACACGCGGCAGGAAGGCCGGGCAGACCGTGACCGTGGTGCGCCTGGTCGACAGGAACTTCGCCGAAGTCAAGGACGCCAAAGGAAAGGTAAAGCGCTGCAACGTGCAGCATTTGGAGCCGGTCGCATAAATTTTTTCAGGTAATCGAATGACCGCGGAAATTTCCGTTGACGAATTTCGCAAAATCGACGTGCGCGTGGGCAGGATAATCGAGGCCGAGGACTTTCCGGAGGCCTTGAAGCCCGCGTACAAGCTGAAGATAGACTTCGGCCCGCACGTCGGGATAAAATCGTCAAGCGCGCAGATTACCGAAAACTATTCCAAAGAAGAGCTCAGAGGAAGGCTCGTGCTCGGAGTGGTGAATTTCGCGCCCCGCAAAATCGGCCCGTTCTGGAGCGAAGTGCTCGTCTTGGGCGTTCCCGACGACAACGGGAAAGTCGTGCTGGTGAAGACCGACAAGGAAACCCCCCTTGGCGGAAGGCTGTTCTAGACCAGGTCTACTTCGGTTCCGATTTTTTTCCGCCGGGCTTGTTCGTAAACGAGCGCGGCGGTTGCCACGTCCTGCACCGCAAGGCCGGTGGAATCGAAAAGCGTGATGTCACCCTTGCTTTTGCGCACGGCTTTTCCGCGCACGACTTCCTTCATTTCCGCGGCGATGTTTTCCCGCGAAATCAACCCTTTGCCAAGGGGGACGTTGATTTCCCCGCTGTGGCTTGCCTGCTCCCAGTTGTCGACCACAATCTTTGCGGATTGGAGAATGGCGGGATCCAGTTCCTGCTTTCCCGGGGCGTCGGCGCCGATTGCGTTGATGTGCGTTCCGGGCCGGATCCACTCCTTGAACACCACGGGGCCGCGCGCCGGCGTGCAAGTCGAAATAACGTCCGCATCGCACGCTTCCTTCGCGCTTTGGGCAACTGAAACCTCGCATCCAAGCAACGGCCGCATTTGTTCCTTGAACGCCTCGCACTTGGCCGCATTTAGGTCGAATACCCTGACTTGCCGTATTTTTCTTGCCAAAACAATTGCCATTGCCTGCGTGCGCGCCTGCGCACCGGCGCCAATGAGCCCAAGCGTGCCCGCGTCCGGGTTGGCAAGGTGCTTTGTTGCAACCCCGCCTGCAGCGCCGGTGCGGAAATTGGTGATCAACGTGGCGTCCATCACTGCAAGGGGAAGGGCGTTTTTCGGGTCGTTCAGGATGTAGGTCGCCATTACGGTGGGCAGGCCGAATTTCTTGGGGTTGCCGGGATGCACGTTGACCCACTTCACCCCGCAGTAGGGGTCCAGCCACGCGGGCATTGCGCGGAAGTCGCCGCCGTACTTTTCAAGGGGCAAATAGACTTTGGGCGGCATTTCGTATTCGGACGCGAAGGCCTTTTCCACCGCAGCCAGGACGTCCGGCATGGCAAGCAGCTTTTCAACCTCGTTCCTTCCGATAATCCGCGTTTTCAAGAAAACAACCCCTCCAAAGCGCCTTGGAAACGAATTTTAAACAACCAAGGCTTATTTTAAAACTGCTTTTAAAAAGCGGCAGCACGGTTTTTGGGCGGTAAAA
>DAHXMR010000258.1 GCA_027371655.1 Microcaldota archaeon | reverse complement strand
TTATTAGTCATTTTGAGCCGAAACCGCTTTTAATCCTTTTCGGGAAACTGTTTGTTGCAAAACTTTTATGCGGTAAGGGGTACTGGCTGAATGGTTTCGGTTTCGGTTGTCGGGGTTTCGGGAATCGCCGGCGGGGAATTGGTCCGCCTGCTTGAGGGCTCGGAACTTGAACTTTCCGCGGTGTTCGGCAGCGCGAGCGCGGGGAAGCGGGTTTGCGACGTGCACAAGCACCTCGGATGCAAGAAGCCCATCCAGGAATGGGCCGGCGAGCCGGGGGCGGACTTGGTTTTTTTTGCGACCCCAAGCGGTTTTTGCGCGCATGCTTTGGCGAAAAACCCGGGCTTGCTGAAGGAGTGCAGGGTTGTGGATTTGAGCGCGGATTTCCGCCTGAAAAATGCGGGGGATTACCCCAAATGGTATGGATTTGAGCATCCCTGCCCGCAGTTTTTGAATGAAGCGGCTTACGGGCTGCCCGAGCTCAACAGGGCTGGGGTGAAAAAGGCGCGCCTTGTCGCAAACCCGGGCTGTTACGCCACTTCGGTGATTTTGGGGCTTGCGCCTTTTGCAAAACAGGCGGAGCGCGTCGTTGTGGACTCGTGCTCCGGCGTGTCCGGGGCGGGGAACAGCCCCAGCGCGTTCAACTCCTTTTGCAATGCGGCGGAAGATGTAATAGCATACGACGCCGCAAAGCACAGGCATTTGGCGGAAATGCAGCAGGAGCTTGGGTGCAGGCTTTCGTTCACCCCGCATTTGGTTCCCATCACGCGCGGCATACTGTCGACCATCCACGTTTTTTTCGAAAAACCCGTTGCGCAAGGGGCGCTTGAAAAAACCCTCGAGGGGGCTTACAAGGGCGAAAAATTCGTGAAGATACTCGCAAAGCCCGCAGATGCGGGCAAGGGCTGGCTGCCTTCCGCAAAAATGGCCAGGGGAACCAACAACTGCATCATCGGGGCGGAGTCCGACCCCGACCATTCGGGGGCGGTGGTGGTTTCCGCGATTGACAACATCGTTAAGGGCGCGGCGGGGCAGGCGTTGCAGAACGCGAACCTGATGCTGGGTTTGAAAGAGGGCGCAGGCCTGCCCACTTCGCCTGTTTATCCGTAAGTTGAAAGATTTTACTGAAAGATTTCTGAAAGGTGCGTGTTTTGAAATGGCTGGTTTTTTTGTCCCAAAGGGGTTCAAGGCCGCGGGGGTGCACGCTGGCTTCAAGAAGGACAAGCCCGACTTCGCGGTTTTCGTTTCGGAAAAACCGTGCGAGTGGAGCGGGGTTTTCACGAAAAATTTGTTTGCGGCGGCGCCCGTGCTCGACTCGAAATCCAAGCTCGGCGGCAAGGTGAGGGCGATAATCGTCAACAGCGGCTGCGCAAACGCGTGCACGGGGGTTGCGGGCAAGGCCGCAGTGGCGCAGTCCTGCAAGATTGCATCGAAAGCGCTTGGCTGCAATGGCCCGGAGGTCTTGCAGGCGTCAACCGGCGTGATTGGCAGGCCGCTTGACGTTTCAAAAATAGAAAAGGGAGTGGCGGCCGCAGTGACGGGGCTTTCCGATTCCCCGGCGGCTTTTTCGGGCGCGGCCAGTGCGATTATTACCACGGACCAGTACGTGAAGATTTCAAGCGCGCAGTTTGCAGCCGGGGGGAAGACCGCGTCGGTTTTGGGGATTGCCAAGGGCGCGGGGATGATCGACCCGTGCATGGCGACGATGCTTTGCTTTTTGTTCACCGATGCAAGCGTGGAGAAAAGCGAGCTTGAGCACGGCTTGAAGGCGGCGGTTTCAAATAGCTTCAACTCGATTTCGGTGGACGGCGAAACGAGCACAAACGATTCCGCGATTTTGCTTTCAAGCGGCGCGCTTGGAAACGCGCCCGTTGCCAAGGGCGGAAGCGGCGCGAAGGATTTCGAGGAAGCGCTTTCGAAGGTGTGCCTTGATTTGGCGCTTTTGATCGTTGCCGATGGCGAGGGCGCGAAAAAGGTTTTGGAAGTGAACGTCGAAGGCGCGGCAAGCGATGAAGATGCGGTTGTTGCGGCGGGCGCGGTCGTGAACTCGCTTTTGGTGAAGTGCGCGGTTTTCGGGGGCGACCCCAACTGGGGCAGGGTTGCATCCGCAATAGGCGCAAGCGGGGCAAGCGTTGTTCCCGCAAGGACGGCCATTTCGATTGGCGGGGTAGTCCTGTTTGAAAAAGGAGAGCCCAAGGCCGCTGAAAAAAATGCTGCGGCGAAGATGGCGGAAAAAAAAGTCGTGGTGCGCGTGGACTTGGGGCTGGGGACCGGAAAGGGCACGAAGTGGGGTTGCGACCTCACCCACGAATACGTGGATTTGAATTCCAAGTATTCGACTTGAATCTGGTTAAAGCGGGCAACAATGGTTTGCTTTTCGAACGAATGCGGGT
>DAHXMR010000236.1 GCA_027371655.1 Microcaldota archaeon | reverse complement strand
CAGCCGCGGCTGGAAGAACGTTGCCAAAAAAATTCCAAAGCCCAAAGGCATTCTGTGCGTTTCCGCGCACTGGCTCACCGAGGGCGGCAGTGCTGTAACGGCGATGGAGAGGCCGAAAACCATTTACGACTTCTACGGCTTTCCCCGCGAGCTTTATGAGAAAAAATACCCGGCGCCGGGCTCGCCCGCGCTTGCCAAAAAAATCAAGGGCGCGGTGAAAACGGTTCCCGTTGATTTGGACTTCGGATGGGGATTGGACCACGGCACGTGGATAGTGCTTTGCAACATGTACCCCAAGGCCGACGTTCCCGTTGTGCAACTAAGCATAGATATGGCGCTGCCCTTGCAAAAGCACGTCGAAATCGGGCGGGAACTGAAAAAACTGCGCAGCGAAGGCATTCTCATCATTGGAAGCGGGAATCTCGTTCACAATTTGGGCGCGGTAAATTGGGGCGCGGGCGCATACCCTTGGGCGATTGAGTTCGACGAATTCGTGAAAAAAAGCCTTGAAAACAAGGATACGGCGGCGCTTGTGAATTACCGGAAGCAGAAATCGGGGAGGCTTGCGCATCCCACCGACGACCACTTTCGCCCCCTGCTTTACTGCGTGGGCGCCGCCGAGGGGGAGAAGCCGCAGTTTTTCAACGAGGGCGTGTTCGCGGGAAGCGTGTCAATGAGAAGCGTTGCGTACGGCGCAAAAAAACTGCAGCCCTGAAAAATCAGGCTTCGTTGAGCACTATTTTTTTGGTCATCCCGAAGGGGAAGGACTGCACTATTTTTTTGCCTTCAAGGCGCTTTATGACGCGGTAGGCCTTGACCGGCGAGAACCCTGTTGACAGGGACAGCTGCTTCTGCGTGGCCTGGCCCCCGGCTTTTGCGAGGGCATCATAGACCGCCTTTTCCTCTTCCGTCAGAAGCGAGGAAATCACGAAATCCTTGGTCTCCTTGTGCTCCTTTTCGCGCAGGTGCGCAAGCAGGAAGTACCCGTTTGCCAAAAACAAAAGGCCAGTGAAAAGCACGCCCAGTGCCTGCGGGGAAAACGCGGATGCAAGCGGGTCCGCATGCGCCTCAAGCTCGCGCCGCGGGGGGAATGCGCCCGTTGCGTTGTCCAATTGCGATGCGAAGCGCGGGTTCTCCGGGAATATCGGGAGGAATTCGTGGCGCCAGACCGCGAAGTAGACGAACGCGAGGTAGGTTATCACCAAAAACCCGCCGTATATCAGCGAAACGTATGCAAGCGGGCGCAGGGGGCGGGAATCCTTCAAAGTCATTTCAACTCATTACTTATTTCAGGTAATTTCAGGCAACAAGTATAGGTTATTACAAGTTTAAATATTCAGCACAAATTTAAGCAATCTCGTGTTTAGGGGTATCGGGTTATCGCGTTGAAAACAAAGCAGGGCGCAGGGGAGGGAACGGCCAGGGCCGGCGGAGCCGGGGCGAGGGGCACTCCCGTGATTTCGCTTGAAAACGTTTGCAAGGAATATTCGCTTGGCGCCCGCCAGCTTCGCGTGCTTGACGGCCTGTCGCTGCGCGTGCGGGAAGGCGAGTTCGTTTCCATCATGGGCCCCTCGGGAAGCGGGAAGAGCACGCTTTTGCAGCTGATAGGGTGCCTTGACAAGCCAACGGGGGGCAGGGTGCTCATCGACGGGGAAGACGTTTCGAAATACTCCTCGGACGCTCTTGCGGAAGTGCGGGGCAGGAAAATCGGGTTCGTGTTCCAGGCGTTCAACCTCATTCCCACCCTGTCCGCGCTTGAGAACGTGGAAATCGCGCTTTCAATAAACGAGGTCGGCGTTCAGGAGCGGGCGATGCGGGCAAAAAAGCTCTTGGAGCAGGTGGGCCTTGCGGACCGCTCAAACCACGCGCCGAACGAGCTTTCCGGTGGCGAAAAGCAGAGGGTGGCAATCGCCCGCGCGCTTTCCAACAACCCCAAATTCCTGCTTGCCGACGAGCCCACCGGGAACCTCGATTCGAAAAGCGGGGAAGAGGTCATGGACCTTATAAGGGATTTGTGGAAAAGCGGTGCAACGGTCGTGATGGTGACGCACGAGCCGGTCGTGGCGCGGTACAGCCAGCGCATCATCCACGTTCGCGACGGAAAAATAGAATCCGAGGAAACGCCAAGGAAAATTTCGGGGAAAACCGATCTCAAGGAAAAGTGAATTTTGATTAGCCGATTATTTTGGCAATCACGCATATGGGGTGTTTTGAAATGAGGCAATATGTGTTCATAGCGTTTTTGCTTGCGGTTGCATCGCAGGCGCTTGCCGTGCCGTTCAACGTCACGCAGGCCGGCGTGGCGTCGAACTCGCAGTATTCGGTGACCGACCTGCTTCAGGTCCCCGACCGGGCGTATCCCGGCGACCAGGCCAGCATCAGGTTTTTGCTTGGGACCACGGTGCAGGCGGGAATACCCGACGCGCAGCTGTCCGTGCTCCTGCCGTTTGCGACCGACAACGACAAGTACTCGCTTGGCAACATCGCGTACGGGGCCAAGGTGCCGGTCGCGATAGATTTCATCATTCCCAACAACACCAATCCCGGCTCGTACTATATTTACGTTTACGGCGCAAGCGGCGACGGCGGCCAGGTGCAGGTCGCGCGCATTCCGTTCGTGATAAACGAGCCCCTGCTTTCCAACGCGCTCATCGCAAGGATAGGGAACGCGGGCGGCGTTTACGCGGGCGGCTCGGCGGAGGTGCCCATAGAGATCGAGAACGTCGGGTCCCGGCCCGCGGACGACGTGGTGGTGGAAATGCACTTCGGCTCCGACAGCGCGCTCACCCCGATTGCTGCCGACCGCGTGTTCATTCCCTCGATTTCCCCAAATAGCACGTCCAACGCGGTCTTCCAAATCGGCGCAAGCCCGCTTGCCAACCCCGGATTCTACCCGATAAACGTCATCGTGTCCTACAAGGTGGACAAAGTGCTGCAGCCGGAAGTCAACCAGACCTTCGGATTGAAGGTGGTCTCCAAAACGGGATTGCTTGTTACCGAAGACCACTCAAGCGCGGGCGGGGCGAACGCCTCGTCGATAACAATAACCGTCGCCAACTCGGGGGACACGACCATCCGCAGCGTCTACGTTTCGGCCTCGTCTAACGACTACGACTTTTCCGGACCGCGCGACAAATTCATCGGCACCCTCAACCTCGACGACTCGGCGACCATGTCCATTTCCGCAACACCCAAGCAGGGCCGCACGGGCAACAAGATAACGGTCACGACTTCCTACAAGGACTACCTCAACGAGGAGCACGTGCAGTCGCAGGACTTTGCGATAAACGGGTTCCAAAACAATGCCGCGTTCGGAAACGCGGCCGGAGGCCAGGGCCTTGCCGGGCAAAGGTTCGGCCGCAGGCCGCAGGACTTCACCATATTCGGCTTCACCCCGTACCAAATCGGCGGGGCAATAGCCGCAATCGTGGCGGCGTTCTTCGCCTACGGGTGGTACGCGCGCCGCAAGAACAAGGCGGCAGGGGGGCCAAAGGCGTGAAACTCATCGACGTCGCCCGCCTTTCCCTGGGCAGCCTGCGCAGCCGCAAATTGCGCTCGTGGCTCACGGTAATGGGCATAGTGATTGCCGTCGCATCGATAATCGTATTGATATCGCTTGCGAACGGGGTCAACCAGCAGGTCAGCTCCAGG
The DNA here is from genome assembly GCA_027371655.1 of Microcaldota archaeon. The sequence continues at coordinate 8,598 of DAHXMR010000236.1, read as the reverse complement.
CTCAACCTGCTTGGAAACGACGTCATCCAAATCACCCCCGGAGCCGAGCGCGCAACTACCGCCGGCCGGGCCGGAGGCGGATTCGCCGTCACCAGATTCGGAGGGGGCGAAGGGCCGCCCGGCGGCTTCGGCGGAGGCGGCGGCTTCCAAGGCGGGCGGCAGGACGCGGCAACCGCCACGAACGAAATCAAATTCTCCGAGGCCGAGGAGCTCACCCGCGTTGCCGGCGTGAAGGACGTCGATGCCCGCATTTCGGGAAGGCTCAAATCGTCGTTCAAGGGCAAAAACGCGACCCTGCAACTGACCGGAGTGGACGCCGCGGCGTTCAAGGACATGAACTCCGTGGCCGTGCTCGACGGCAGGCTGCTCACCGTGAACGACCGTTATTCCGCGGTGCTGGGCTACCGCGTGCACAACGGCACGTTCGCAGGCGAAGAGCTGCTCAACCGCCAAATAAAGATAGGCAACTACTCCTTCCGCGTCGTCGGGCTGCTCAACCAAAGCTCGGGCTCGGCGATAACAAACGACGCCACCGTCTACATCCCCATAGGCGTTGCCAAAGCCATCCTGAACGAGACCGAAAACGCGCAACAGGTGTACTTGAAAGTGCTGCCCGGCTACGACACCGACACGGTCGCGGGCCTGATCGAGGTAAAACTGCTGGAACTGCACCGGCTCACCGCGGACACCGCAGACTTCACAATCACCACCGCGTCCTTCTTCCAATCCGCAATAGCCGACGTGACAAACACGCTCTCCCTTTTCCTGGGCGGAATCGCGGCAATCTCGCTTTTGGTGGGCGCCATAGGCGTTGCCAACACCATGTTTATGAGCGTGCTGGAGCGCACCAAGGAAATAGGCATACTCAAATCCCTGGGAATGAAGGACGGCGACGTCACCGCGATGTTCCTGGTGGAATCCGCGGCAATAGGATTCGCGGGCGGCCTCATCGGCCTGGCATTGAGCCTTGCAATATCCGAAATACTCGCGTTCTTCTCCGTGCCAAGCATAATCACGCTCGACCTCATGCTTGGCGCGCTCTTCTTCTCCGCAATAGTGGGCATAGTTTCGGGCGCGATTCCCGCACGCAACGCGTCAAAACTCCAGCCCGTCGAAGCGCTGAGATACGAGTAAACTTGCAAACCGGTGAAACAAGCTGCACAACACCGACCAAAACGCATTTCCTGCAATCGCCCTGCTCCTATTGGCGGCGGCAACCATTCTCGCAGGCTGCACCGCATCCGGCGGCCAATACCCGAGCGCGGCGCCCCAGCAAAACGCAGGCGGATTCCAGCCAAGGGGATTCGGCGGCCCCCGCGGCAACGCAACGGGATTCACAAGCAACCTCACTCCCGAAGAACGCCAGCAACTGTTCGAACAAAGGCTGCAAGCGGAAAAACTCGCGTGCGGCGGACAGGCCGAAAACGAGTCCTGCCAGCTTCCATCGCCGCGGGGCGACGGCAGCGCAATAAACGGCACGTGCAGGCCGGAGAACTCCACGCTTTTGTGCTCTTTCGGGCGGGGCGGCAACGGAAGCGGATTCCGCAACAGTATGCAGGCAGCTCCGAATGCTACTTAAAGCACTCCGGCAAAAAAGAACACTTAGAGCGCGAAAACCCGAATGAAGCCGATTCTTGCAGCCTCGCTTGTTGCAGCGGCCCTGTTTTTTGCGGGATGCACGGCAACGCAAATCACGTTCAACCCCCAGGACCTTTCCCCGCCCGCCCGCAACCCCGCAAGCGCGGGCAATTACACGAACGCCACGCAAAACGCAAGCGCGATAACCCTCACGCTTGGGGAAGTCGCAAAGCACTCGACCGCCAGCGACTGCTGGATGGCAATCAACGGCAAGGTCTACGACCTGAGCAACTTCATCTCGCACCCAAGCGGCGGCACATATTTGCCCTACTGCGGGACCGACGCAACCGTCGCATTCGACACCAAGGGGGGCCGCGGGCAGGGGCACTCGCAAACAGCGATTGCGTGGATGGCGTCCTTCGAGCTTGGGCCCATCGGGGGCAGCGTTTCCGGAATCGGCGCGAACCAGACCGCACGGGAAAACGCGGCGCAAAACCCGCCCGCAAACGCCCGCGAAGACGGGCGCGAACGGGAAGGCCGCGGATTTTACGGGAACGAGTGAAGGGGAAATTGAAATGAAAAAAACTGCCGGCCTGTGGCTTTCAATCATCGCAACGCTCGCGCTTCTTGCGGGGTACCAATCGCTGTTCCCGACGCCAGTCCAAACATCCCTGGAACGCTTTTTGGGCCTTTCGGCGTTCGTCCTCCTGTCAATAACCCTCGCGCTTGGGCCCCTGGCAATACTTTTCCCCGAAGCGTTCGATGAAATCAAAAAACAGCGCCGCGCAACCGGCCTTGCCGCGTTCGCATTGCTTGCGGGCCACTCGCTTTTCATAATCAACGAACGGCAATACTCGATTCCGATAATCGCAGCCGACCCAAAGCTCCTCATCGCGGCACTTGCACTGGCGGTTTTCGCCGTGCTTGCCGCAACGTCGAACAACTTCGCAATCCGGGCAATGGGCTTCGCCAATTGGAAAAACCTCCAGCGCTTCTCCTACCTCGCGTTCGCCCTTTCATTCCTGCACTTTTTGCAAAGCGCAAACGGGCTTTTCCTGCCCCTGGGCGGGGGGAAAACCTTCGCCAACCTCGGCGAAATATTCGCGATACTCTCGGGCATTGCCGCAATAGCGTTGCAGGCCGCCGGGTTTGGGGCGATGAAAACGCGCCAACAACAGGAAGCGCAGGCAAGCCAAATTGGCGGCAACGCGGAGTGAAAAACGGCGCTTGCCGCGCAGCGAACTTCTATTTTCCCGCCGCAGGAGCCGGGTTGTGAAAGCGGCGGCGCGGGGTTTTAGCGGATGAATCCCATTTTCAAAAGCGCGGTTTTCGCAAACTGCGTCAGCACAAGATACGCCACTACCATCGCCACCAGCAATGCGTAGAACAGCGGGGGCAGCTCCCCGAACCCGAATATGCCGCGCAGGGGCGTGGCAACAAGCAACAGGCCTATGAACACCGCGCCGAACGTGGACAAAAGCAGCTTGTCGCTTGGCATGCTCTCCAAAAACGGAACCTTGTTCGTGCGGATGACGTGCACGACCAGAGTCTGCGTCATCAACGACTCGATGAACCAGCCCGCGTGGAAAAGCTGCTGCTGCGCCATCGTCTGCGCGCCGAACACGAACCACATCACGCCGAACGTGACGTAGTCGAAAATGCTGCTTATCGGGCCTATGAAAATCATGTAGTTGCGCACGTTGTCCAAAGTCCACTGCGCGGGCTTGGCAAGCGATTCCGCGTCAACGTTGTCCGCGGTGCCGCCAAGCTGGGAAAGGTCGTAGAGGAAGTTGTTTATGATAAGCTGCAAGGGCCCCATCGGGAGGAAGGGCAAAAGCGCGCTTGCGCCCACCACGGAAAACATGTTGCCGAAATTCGAGCTCGAACCCATGCGCAAATACTTCATCGCGTTGGCGAACGTGCGCCTGCCCTCGTCGACCCCCTCGTAAAGCACGTGCAAGCTCTTGTGGAGGAGGATTATGTCCGCGGACTCCTTGGCAACGTCCACCGCAGAGTCCACCGAAATTCCCACGTCCGAGGTCTTCAACGCGAGGGAATCGTTGATGCCGTCGCCGAGGAAACCCACCACGTGCTTGTTCCTCTGCAGCGCGAGAATCACCCTCTCCTTCTGCACGGGCGACACGCGGGCGAAAATCGTGTTCTTCTCAACCAAAACCTGCAGCGAGTCGTCGGTTGCCCGGTCGATTTCCTCGCCCGTAATCACGCCCTTGGACTGGAGCCCGACGATTTGCGCGATTTTCTTGTTGATAAGCTCGTTGTCCCCGGAAAGAATCTTGATTTCAATCCCGCGCCTGATCAGTTCGGAAAGCGAACTGTGCGCCGACGCCTTCGGGGGGTCCAAAAAAGCCAAAAACCCCTCGAACGTCAATCCCGCCTCGTCCGCGACCTTGTACGCCGGCTTCCCGACGGACTCGCGGCGCGTGGCAAGCGCAAGCACGCGGAAGCCGTCCGAGGAAAGCTTGTCGTACGCGCGCTTTGCCCTCTCCAAATCTTTCGGGCCAAAACGCACGATTCTTCCCTTCTTCTTCAGGTGCGTGCAAATGGGCAGCGTCGACTCCGGCGAACCCTTGGTAATCATCAAAATCCCGCGCTTGTCGCCGACCACCACGCTCATGCGCCTGCGCACGAAATCGAAGGGAATCTCGTCGACCTTCCTGGTGCCCGCAACGCTGTACTTGCCGCATTCCGCGTCGTGCGCCATCACCGCCTCGTCCAACGGGTTGCGCAAGCCCGTCTGGTAACTGCTGTTCAAATACGCGAGCTCCAAAACGTGGGAATCCTCCTTGAAATCTAGGTTAACGTGCCGCACGAGCTCGATGCGATCCTCGGTGAGCGTTCCCGTCTTGTCGGTGCAAAGAACGTCCATGGCGCCCAAATTCTGGATGGACGGCAGGCGCTTGACTATGACCTCCTTCTTCGCCATGCGCGAGGCGCCCTGCGACAAGTTCGCGGTGATGATGACCGGAAGCATTTCGGGCGTAAGCCCCACCGCCACGGCAAGGGCGAACAATGCCGAGGAGATGAAATCGTTTTTGGTGAAATAGTTGATGAAAAAAATCCCGGCAACCATGACGATGACGAACTTCACCATCAGCCCGCTGTAATCGCGGATGCCACGCTCGAACGCGGTTTCAGGCGCGGAGCGCGAAAGCCGCTGCGCAAGCTCGCCGAACTGCGTGCCGTTCCCGGTGCGCACCACCACCACAATCGCCGAGCCGGACACCACGCTGCTGCCGAAAAACACCGCGTTGGAAACGACCTGCTGCGGGGAACCGGCCTTCACCGCGTCCGCGGTCTTCTCGACCGGAAGCGACTCCCCGGTCAACGCCGCCTGGTTCACGAAGAAATCCTTGCAAAAAACCACGCGGCAATCCGCGGGCACCAGGTCGCCGGCCGAAAGCCTCACCACGTCGCCGGGGGCAAGGTACTTCAGCGGAATCTCCCGCACCACGGACTCGCGCACGACCGCCGCGGTGTTGCGGATCATCTTGCGCAATTTTTCTGCGGCATCCTGCGCCGAATACTCCTGGTAAAACGTGATGCAAACGCTTGCCAGCACCATGAAGTAAATGATGCCCGCCGAAATCACGTTGTCCAAAAAATAGGAAACCGTGGCAACCGTGAGCAAAAGCAATATCAGCGGGTTGATGAAATAAGACAGGAAAAGCGCGATCAACCCCCGCTTCTTCTTTGCGGCAAGCTCGTTCAATCCGAAAACGTGGTGCCGCCGGTCAGCCTCCTCGTCGTTCAACCCGTCCGGCGAGGTATGCAAACCCTCGTAAACCTCGCCCGCGCCGCAGCCCCACGCGTCGAAACCCGCCAGCTCCTCCCTAGAAAGCACCATCGGAACGAAACCCCAAAACAGCGAAACCAACTGCAAAACAAACGCGCACCACGGCAACCCGGCAACCGGAAGGGGCGGCTAAAAACTAACCACTAAAACGCTTAAAAGAGTTAATGAACGGACACGGTTCGCGGACAAGTCTCGCAGCGTATTCCGCTCTGTAACGATACGCTGCGTTTTCAGACCGTGTCCGTTCACAACACGTGCGCCCAAATCAGCGCGTAAACCAGGATTAGCAACGCGTAGTTTGCCGCCAAAAAAGCGCGGTCGCTCCAATGCACGAAGCCCACAACGCGGTACATCGAAACGGGATAGAACGGCACCTGCCCGCCCACTCCCCCCCCTTGTGCACGAACAAGTCCATGGCAAGATGCAAAAACACGCCGAAAGCAAAAGGCGCGGCAAAGCTTGGCGCGGCAAAATAAACAACAATCGACGCGATTCCCGCCAAAAGCCACGAATGGCTCGCAAGATACGCGCCGCGCACGAACCTGAAATACGGCAGTTTTGCGAAACGCTTGCGCGCCTCCTCGTGCGGCAACCGGAACGTCTTGCCCATTTCGCGCAACCGCGAAAACCCCCCGCCCCCCGCAAAAAACAATACAAACGCGGGCACGCCCCAGGCAAGGTCAGGAAAAGTGGACGCCAACGCATAAAGCCACGCATCGGGCAGGGAATGCACTATCGCAAACGCCCACAACATGTGCGAAACCAAATCAACCATTTTTCATCACAAATGCGCGGAATGGGCAAAAACACGACGAAGGAACGCGCCGGTGCGGCTTGGAAAACCAAAAGGCTATTCGGAAGTTTTCCCGTCGAATTCTTCCGGCCTTGCGACCGCATCCGCCTTGGTCTTGCGGATGGTCTTGTCGACGTGCTCCGGCGGCGAGTAAATCGTGTAAAGCCTCAGGTCCGACTTGTCCGACGTGTTGACCACGTTGTGCTGCGCGCCCGCGGGGACGACGACCGCATAGCCGCCTTTGACCTTGTGGGACACGCCGTCAATGACAACAGCTCCTTCGCCGTGCTCGAAGCGGAAAAACTGGTCGATTTGGGGGTGCACTTCCATCCCGATCTCTTCCCTGGGCCGAAGATTCATCAAAACAAGCTGGCTGTGCTTGCCCGTGTACAGCACGCGGCGGAAATCCGAATTCGATTGCGTCTTGCTCTCGATTGCGATAACGTATCCCTTCTTTGCCATAGTCCTAATACACCTCTAAAACTGCCGACAACATAACGCGCTTGGGCGATTTTAAGCAGGCGGTACGGCTCAAAGCCAAACTATACCTTCCGCAATGCCTGTTCCAGGTCCTCTATCAAATCGCCCGCGTCCTCTATTCCAACCGACAGCCTGACCAGGCCGTCGCCCAAGCCGTTTTTCAGGCGCTCCCGGCGCGGAATCGACGCGTGGGTCATCGAGGCGGGATGCTCTATCAGGGATTCTGCCCCACCAAGGCTTTCTGCCAAAAGGAACAGTTTCGTATTCTCCACAACCGCCACGGCCTTCCTAGCGCCGCCTTTGACCTCGAAGGAAAGCATGCCGGAAAATCCGCTCATCTGCCTTTTTGCAATTTCGTGGCCAGGGTGGGACGCAAGCCCGGGGTAATTCACTTTCAATACCTTGGGGTGCCCCTCGAGCCACTTGGCTATTGCAAGCGCGTTTTCCTCGTGCTTTTTCATCCTCACGTGCAGCGTCTTCAATCCGCGCAGCGCGAGAAACGAGTCGAACGGGCTTGCGATTGCGCCAAGCGCGTTTTGGAAAAACTTCAGCCTCTCGAAAACCTCCGCAGACCTGGCCACAATGGCGCCGCCAACCACGTCGCTGTGCCCGCCCACGTATTTTGTAGTCGAATGCACCGCCAAGTCCGCCCCAAGCCTCAGCGGGTTCTGGAAAAACGGGCTTGCAAAAGTGTTGTCAACCGCCACTATGACGTTCTCGTCGTACTCGTGGGCCGTGCGCGCGATTTTTTCGATGTCGTAGACCTTCAAAAGCGGGTTCGACGGGGTTTCAATCCACACCATTTTCACGTTCCCCTTCAAATTCGCCCGCAAGCGTTTCACGTCGCAGAAATCGGCCTGCCCAAAGCCCACGCCGAACCTCGAAAAGCACTTGGAAAAAAGCCGGTACGTCCCGCCGTAGAGGTCGTCGTTGGCAAGCACGCAATCCCCCTTTTCCAGAAGGAACAGCGCATTTGCCTCCGCCGCCAATCCGGAAGAATACGCAAGCGCACCCGACCCGCCCTCCAGCGCCGCAAGCCTTTTTTCAAGCGCCAGCCTTGTAGGGTTCCCGCTCCGCGAGTATTCGAAGCCCCCCGTGGGCTGGTTCACCTTTTTCCTTGCGAAAGTAGTCGAAAGGTGGATGGGAACGGAAACGTCGCCTGAGCCCGGCCCGAATTCGGGATCCTCCCCCGCCCGCACGGCATTGGTTGCGAATTTCATGCGCCGGGCGCCCCCCTTAATTTGCCGAGCCACTCCTCGTTGTAAAACTTGCTCAAGTACTTCGCCCCCCCGTCCGGAAGTATTGCAACCACCACTTCGCCCTTTCCCGCCTTTTCCGCAACATTCAGCGCGGCGTAAACCGCGGCGCCGCTTGAACCGCCGGCAAAAATCCCCTCTTCCCTGGCAAGCCGCAGGGCGGTCTCGAACGCCTGCCCGTCGCTCACCCGCACGATTTCGTCAACGTACTCGAACATCATGTTGGGGCACAGCCAGTCCTCCCCTATTCCCTCCACCGCGTAAGAGCCGGGCCGAAGGGGCTTGTTGCCGTGGAAACCGTCGTAATAAACCGAGCCGACGGGGTCGGCCGCGATTGTTTTCACCGCCGGGTTTTTTTCCTTCAAAAACTTGCTCGCACCCGAAATCGTCCCGCCGGTGCCCGCTCCCGCGACGAAATAACCTATTTCGCCGTTGGTCTGCCTCCAGATTTCCGGTCCCGTGGTCGCGTAATGGGCCTCCACATTGGCGGGATTCTCGCACTGGTTCGCGTAAAAAGAATTCGGGGTTTCTTCCGCGATTTTTTTTGCAACGCTGTAATAGCTGCGCGGGTCCTCGGGGGCAACGTTCGTGGGCGTAACCACCACCTGCGCGCCGAAGGCCCTAAGCGAGTCCACCTTTTCCCTGCTCATCTTGTCCGGAATCGTGAAAATCGCCTT
>DAHXMR010000251.1 GCA_027371655.1 Microcaldota archaeon | reverse complement strand
CGGTATGACTCGAGCCCTCCAAGCTCGTGGCACGGGTCCGACTCCCGTCCGGCGCATTTCTTAGTTGAGTAATGCCGCGTTGATGCGAGGGGGGTTTGGGCATTCGACCAAACTAAGGGGGGATTTGCCCCCCTTGGGTTGGTCTCCAGACTCCCGTCCGGCGCACTTTTTCTCATCTTGTTCAAATGGTTTTCCTAGCATGGCTTTGAAGGCAATCGTGTTCGACGTGGATGGCGTGCTTGTCGAGTCCGCGCCCGCGATTGCAAGGTGCCTTGCGCATATCTTGCTGAAATATTCGTTCAAGCCGCCGTCGCAGGAAAAAATCCTCTCCCACCAAGGGCTGGGATTGGAGCCGTGGATTGCCGCGCTTCTGCCCAAAGAGAACGCGGCAGATGCCGCGCTGGTTTCGGAAATGAACGATTACGCGATAAAATCCTACATCAAAGTCTACCTTCCCGTGATGGTGAAGGCCGCGCACGGCGCGCAAAAGGCCGTGGAATCGCTTTCGCAGGATTATGCGCTGGGGGTTGCGACCAACAACACGCCGGAAATGGCGGAGAAGATACTGCAGGTTGCGGGCGTAATCCAATACTTCGACACGGTGGTGTGCCCCGAAGGCGGCCTCGCCCCAAAGCCCGCGCCGGATACGCTTTTGAAAGCGCTTTCCCAGCTCAAGTGCTCGCACAAGGAGGCATTGTTTGTCGGGGATTCAATCTCGGATTTGGAGGCGGGAAAAAGCGCGGGCGTGAAAACCGCGCTTGTGGACAATTATTTCAACAAAAAGCTTGCCCCCGACTTCCGCGTGAACAGCCTGTTTGAGCTGGAAGCGATTGCCAAAAAATTTTGAAGAAAAAAAAGAGGTTCTGCTTTTTCGGGCCGCCTGTTGGGGGGGCTGATTATGCTGCCTGCGCCTCTGCCTCGGCGCTTGTCCCTATTTCCGCGGCTGCTTCGGCTTCCTTGTCCAATAGCTTGATGAAGATTTCGCCGAAGAGCTGGTCCTGCCAGACTATTGCCCGCTGTTCCTGCACAAGGTGCAGCACGGGCACGAGGGTGAACACGACCTCTTCCGCGTTCTTTTTCGTGCCCTCGAAGAGGGCCGAGAACAAGAGGATGTTTTCGGCGTCCTTCAAGGCAAGCGCTTTTTGGTAGATTGCGATTATGCGCTCGTGCAGGGTTTCCTTGGGAAGCATTATGTTGAGGGGCATGGGGGCGGCCTTCAATTGCTGGGGCCGGGCGCCTTTTTTCATCACCTGGTCCACCGCGTTAAGCAATTCCTCCAAGGTTACGCGGCGCTGGCGGGGCAAATTCGGGCGGAACACAAGGGGCGGAATTTCCTCGTTCAAAAGCGGCGCTATTTCCTCTACGGCCTCCTCTTGCGGCTCGTCTTCGAGCGAAAGCGCGTCGGCCTTGAAGTGCAAAAGAAGCGCGGAGGCGAGGATGACGTTCGCGGGCACGCGCAGGTCGAGGCTTTGCAATTCGCGCACGCGCTTGAGGTAAATGTCCGCCACCTGGGAGATGTCTATGTCCCAGGGGTCCATCTGGTTGGTCTGGATGAGGTCGACCATAAACTCGCGCCAAGTGGGCTGCACTACTATGGTCAACAGGTCCATTGCGGATTTTCCTTCCTGAAATTGTGGGCTAAGGGATAGTTTGCCCGCGACCCGTATTTAAACCTGCGGGATGCGGGCTTTTTCAGAAGGGGGTTATGTGGCTGCACGCGGCTTGGCCAAGTTCCAGGTGCTTGTTGAACTTGCGGCAGAAAGTCCCTCCGCCGCTGTGTGCGCACTCGTTGCACGTGAACTCCAGCATGTCGCTTCTCGCTCTGGGCATTTTGCAATTCGCCTCTATTGGGTGGGTTGAAACCGGATTAAAATCCGTGAGTCTTACTTAAATATCCGCATTTAATAATTCTTCGTCTCCAAGTTTCCAAACGAAGGTGTTTTTGAGTTTTGGACGAAAGCGTTTTTTCAAAGGCCTGCGATTCCGCCCGCACACTGGTGGCAAATGCCGCCAAAAAGCAGTTCGACCTAGATCTTGCGCCACTTGCCATCCCGGTTTTCCCGCCCCGCGATGCCGCCGCAAAAACCGCGGACTTGTCATGCTCCATAAGCTTCGAACTCGCGGGCAAATTGAAGCAGCCGCCTGCGGCGGTTGCAGAAACGCTTTGCAAGGCCGTGCAGGGGGAAATCGCCTCGGGAGGCGCCGGGCTTTTTTCGGGCTGCACGGTGTTGAACGGCTACATCAACTTCTCTTTTTCCGGGGAATTCTTCGCAACTGCCGCGCTTGAGGCCGTGGGGGGTAAGGAAGGCTTCGGAACCCACGAGTTTGGCAGGGGCAAGGTGGCGGTCATCGATTTTTCCTCGCCCAACGTTGGCAAGCCCTTGCACATCGGCCACATCCGTTCCACGATTTTGGGCGATTCCATCCGCAATTTGATGAAATTCTGCGGCTACAAGACCGTTGCATCCAATTACCTTTGCGAGGCCGGGGCGCAGGTCGCAAAATTGATGCTTGGCGTGCGCGAGTTCGGCGCGGGAAGCGTGCGGGACGAGAAGGACTTGCTTGAATATTACGTTAAAATAAGCGGGCAAATAGAGGCGGATCCCGCGCTTAAGGCGAAGTCTGAGGCGATTTTGGAGGCGATGGAAAACGGCGACCAGTCGGTTGCCGCGGACTTGCAGCGCGTGCGCGAAATCAGCCTTCCCCCAGTTTATGAGAGCTACAAGACGCTTGGCATATCGTTCGACGAGGAGTGCTTCGACAGCACGCTTGTCCCCCAATCCAAGGCAATAGTTGCCGAAGCGGTTGCCAACGGGCTTGCGTTCAAGGACAAGACGGGCGAAACCGTTGCGGATTTGGAGTCGCGCTCCAAGCTTCCCAACCTCATCATTTTGCGCTCGAACGGCACCACTCTTTACAGCACGCGCGACCTGGCGTTGGCGGATTCGCGGTGGGAAAAATACCGCTTCGACTACGACATTTACGTCACCGCAAGCGAGCAGAACACGCACTTCAAGCAGGTGTTCAAGCTCCTCGAACTGCTTGGGCGGCCGTATGTTTCAAAATGCGAGCACATTGGGTTCGGGTTGATTTTCCTCGAAGGGGGGCAAAAGCTTTCCACGCGCAAGGGTTCGGTTCTCCTGCTTGAAGACGTCCTCGAAGAGGCTGTTGGAAAGGCGCGCGAGGAAATCAAGCGCAAGGCCGAGTATTCGCAAGAGCAGATGGAGGAAATCGCGCGCGAAGTGGGAATCGGCGCGGTCAAGTTCGCGGTTTTGCGCGTTACCGCGGAAAAAAACATACAATTCTCGGCCCAGCGCGCGGTGAGCTTTGAGGGCGACAGCGGCGCTTACTTGCAGTATACTTTTGTGCGGGCGCAGAACATCCTGCGCAAAGCAAAAGAACAGGGCATTGATGTTGATGCCGAAAGCGGAATTGATGGCTTGGAGTTTGCGGACGCGGAGCGCGAGGTAATCAAGCTTGTGGCAACGTTTCCCTCGGTTGTGGAGTCATCGTGCAAAAACCGCGCGCCCCAGCAGGTGTGCGATTATCTGCTGAAACTTGCGGCTGCGTTCAGCTCTTTTTACGCCGCGTGCCCCGTGCTTTCCGTCGAAGGCAGGGAAAGGGAAAAGCGTTTGATGATTGTGGCGGCAACGAGGAACGCGATGGCAAACGGCTTGACGCTGTTGGGCATAAGGCTGCCGGAAAAGATGTAAGTTCTTGGGAAGAAAGGTTGTTTACTTGCTTCCAGATAATTCTGACGCTATCGACTTTCCTTGAGGCGTTAAACAGTATATCTTTCCGCGGCGCAAATCGGGCGTTAAGCATTCGATTATTTTTTCCACAACAAGCTCTTTTAGAACCGTGCTTACGTGAGTCTTAAACAAATCGGTTTCTCTTGTTATTTGCGAAGGCGTCTTTGGAGATGCAGCCAAGCACGACACTATTTTGGTTCGGTACTTGCTTGCTAGCACAAATCCAAACTTATTCCAATCGAGAGTCATAGCCTAAATTAGTTCCGAGCTTATAATAAGTTGATTAAAAATTAGTTACAATAAAGGTAATAGATAGTTTAATAAATATGGGCTTCGTTGGAAATAACATGAAAAAAACAACTTTGGAATCTTTTTCTTCTGGCCAAGCAATGGTTCAACTCCAGCAAGAAGACTGGGACTTTGCGCTGGCAGACACTCAGCACCACACGCATGGGATGCACGTGTACCCTGCAAGGATGGTGCCGCAGATCGCTGACCGACTAATAAACACGTATTCGCAACCTGGCGAAATTGTTTATGACCCGATGTGCGGAAGTGGTACGGTTCTTGTGGAAGCAACGCTTCTGAAACGGTGTGCAATTGGAACTGACTTGAACCCGCTGGCCATACTGTTGTCCAAAGTCAAGACTACGCCGATAGAACAAGGTTACCTGAAGCAAAGTGTCGCGGTTTTTTTGGACAATTTGAACGAGCGATTCAACAGGCTTGACGTTTCCAAGCATCGCAATCCTTCAAAGCCCGATTTTCAGAATATTGATTTTTGGTTCAAGCCTCAAGTTGTTACTGACCTTGCAATCGTCCGGGAAGCCATAAATGAGGTCAAGGATGGCAAAGTGCGCGATTTTCTCAGGGTTCCGTTTTCCCTCGCGGTTAGAAAAGCATCAAACACAAGGCCGGGGGAATTCAAGCTCTATCGCTATTCGCCAACTACGCTAAACAAGCACAATCCGAATGTCCCAAAAATTTTCAAGGACGCGTTGAAAACTTCATTAGCTTGTCTTTTGCAATTTGACGAAACTACTGGCTTGAATTGCGATTGCAAGGTCTACAAGGCCGATGCAAGGCATACTGACAACATAATCCCTGCGAAGTCGGTTGACTTGATAGTGACCTCTCCACCGTATGGCGATAGTCATACTACGGTGGCCTATGGGCAATTTTCAAGGCTTTCGTTGCAATGGCTTGGATTGGACTACTCTGAGATAAGTAGTTCAGAAGAAATTACGCGATTGGACAAAACCAGCCTCGGCGGGGCTGTGCGAAAGAACTACGACTGGTCTTTGAAATCCCAAACTTTGGACGCCGTGCTTAAGACTATTGCCGAAAAGGACGCGAAACGGGCCGAGGAAGTGGCTTGGTTTTTTGTGGACTTGAACGACGTTTACAAGCAAATGCATCGCGTGTTGCGTGGTGGAGGCGTGGCCGGAATAGTTATTGGTAACCGGACTGTAAAAGAAACGCTGATTTCTTCAAGTGATATCACTGCCGAGCTTTGCGAAAAAATTGGATTCGAAACAGTCGCTAACATTGGCCGGAATATTCCATACAAAACTATTCCAGTAATTAACAGCCCAACAAACGAAGCGGGCGTTGTCGGGAGGACCATGAGCAAGGAAAACGTCGTCGTTGTGCGCAAGTAGCATAGAAAATCAGTTTTATAACGTCGGTCAGCCTACGCTTACTTATGCGTAGCAAGCCTGACGGACCTAGCAAAAAGCTCCCAACAATAGATTTTCGAAAGAAGCTCAGAAAAATCTGCAAGATGGGCTTCGTAAAATCAATGCGTAGCGGCGACACTGGCATAGGCAAAACCCTTGAGGAGCTAATGGGCATTCCAGAAAATAACGTTTCGAATGACTTCCAGTTTGATGGAGCGGTAATTGAACTCAAGTCGCAGCGTGCTACAGCCAGTTCGAGAGTAACGCTTATCACGAAATCCCCCCACTGGGCGCCGCTTTCAGCGGAAGAAATTATCAAAAAATACGGTTATCCTGATGCAAAGGGTCGTCAGGGATTGAAGGTTACGCTTACTGCCAAAGGGTTCAACGCCAAAGGGCTCAAGCTGGAAGTGGACGCTAAAGCTAATCGTCTTAACGTGGCTCATAAGCGCGGTGGCGTCATTTGCTATTTTGATATTGACGAACTGATGGCGAGAATCCGCGAGAAGCTGGCTCAAAACTTGTTAATCGTTTTTGCCGAGTCAAGAAAACAAGGCGGAAACGAAAGTTTTCGCTACTGCGAAGCATACTATCTGTCTGGCCTCAGCGAGGCAAATTTCAAGAAACTGCTGCGCGAAGGAAAAGTTGTTTGGGAGTTTCGCATGGACATCCGGCCAAGAAAAACTGGCGACCATGGCCTATTTGTCCGCGATCATGGTGCAGGCTTCAGAATAAGCGAAAAATACTTGCCGGACATCTACTCAACTAAAGAAAAAATAGATTTGAGTTAGACAGTTATCTCTATCTGCTTTTCTCCCTTCACGCGCAAGCTTACGGTTTCGCCTTCCTTCAATCCAAGTGCCTGCTCCACCGCCTTGGGAATGCGCAAAATCAGGTTGCTTTTGATTCTACCGAGCTTCGCGCTCAGCGATTCGCGGCGCAGCTTGTTCATCGTAAGGATGCGTTCCGCCTGCCCGGGGTGCAGGTATTCCTCGCCGCACTTTCCGCATTTCCAACCGTCTATTTCCTCGCCTTGGAAGCGGATTTTCGCCGGCATGGCGGTTGCCTTGCACATCACGCAGGTCATTCCCTTGTCGATTTT
>DAHXMR010000205.1 GCA_027371655.1 Microcaldota archaeon | reverse complement strand
AGGCGAAACGCTGCGGAATTCGATGAAGGGCGCCTCCGTCCGCGAGGGCTTCCCCGTGGAGGAAAACGTCTGGACCCTCCGCGGCCGCGACGCAATTTATTCCAAGATGGCCAGCATGATTTCCGAGGCCAAAAACCACGTTATACTTTCCTCTTCCCCCGAAGGCGTGTGCCGCAAAATCCTCGCGCAGCAAAAGGAATTCGACCGCGCAAAATCCCGCGGCGTGAAGCTCCACGTGGTCGCCCAGATACCCAAGACGCACGAGGCATGGAAGACGTGCGGCACGCAACTCAATAACGCGATAATCCACGACAAGACCCTCCCTTCAAGGATGCTTCTTTCCGACGACCAGGCCCTTCTGTTTTTGACGCACGAAAATTCCGCGCCCGAGGACGAGGTCGGATTGTGGATAAAGTCCCCGCACTTCGTTTCCACGATACGCGAAGCGGTCCCCGCACTCTCTGCGAGGAAATAAATTCCCCTCCCGGAACAAACTACTTATGGCTACCGGAAAGCGGCCGCAGGCCGCAAGTTTGCATTCGCTTTTTGTATCCCTGCCCCTTGTGCACGACGCGGTTTCGGTCGAGGAGGCGGCACTTTGCCACGGCCTGAAATTCAAGCACGTGATAGCGGAACTTCCCGCAATCCACGGCGAAAAAAATTCCTCGCCCGCGCACGTGCTTTACACCGAGGGCATGGCATCCAGCCCCCACAATCCGAACAGCCACTACGGATTAAGCTCAGACGTAAAGGAATACCTGCACTACGCCGTCCCGCACGATGCCAACGAGGTTGGGCACGATTTGCACGAACTTTACCATTGGCATACGCCAGACGGGAAAGAGCACGGCTTCGTAATCGCCATCCCGCAGGCGATAATAAAAAAACTAAACGGGCAATTTCCTTCGCTCGGCTTGAGGCCGGTGCAGACGATATCCGCCCTAGTATCCGGGATCGAACACAAGGGCATAACGGTTTCAAAGATGGCCTACGCCATGAACTTCCCGCGCAGCACGCAGCGGCCGTGGAAACCGGTGCCGCTTGAAAAAAGGCGCCTGTTCAGATTGGAAGGCGGCGCGGGCAACCTGCGGGATTTCAAGGCGGACCTGCAAAGGCACATCGAATTTGGCGGCCACGGCGCCCACGTCGTGGACGAAATCGTGATAGACATTGGGAAAATCAGGAAAATTGCAAAAGAATAGCGTACGCCCATTTCGAAAAACAACGTTGATTTTATGCCAACCCGCCGCGTCACCCCGTTGTACGTCTACATTCCCTCGGTCAGGCCCAGCATAATCGGCTGCCTTTCCAAGTGGTTCGTGCACGCGGTCGAAGCGCGTTCGGGAAAAGAACGCTGGGGCGCCGCGGTGCTCGCGCGCAAGGCCTCCAAGTCCGCGGGAAAGGAAATCAAAACGCCCTTGGAAAAAATCGCGCGGTTGCTTGAAAAAAGAACGCCCCAAAACGAGCGGTTCGCGTCTGAAATCCATTTCGTTGTCGTGGACAACGCGGCTTACTACCACGAAAAGCCCGTGCAGCAAACGCACACGCCGCAGGCGGTAACCCTTGCGCGCGAATTGAACAAAATCGGCAACCCTCGGGGCGTTTTCGTGCACTACATCACTCCAAACGAGCTGAAGGCAGTGGAATCGAAAAAACCAGGGGCGTGAACCCCTTTTTCCACCACTATTCGAACCCATCCGTTTTGAAAATGAGCCCGTCCGAGGCTGCAAACGCTGCCTTGTCGTACGTGAGGGAACTTCACGAGGCAAGGCATTCGAAAAAAGAGGCCGCGCTTTATTTCCGCGCGGACGACGACGTTTTCCCGCCGATGGCCCCAATCAAGACGCGCTGGGGCAAAATCAATCTAAACTTCTTTTTTGAACTCGGATCGGGTCGCGTGGGCTGGCTGCGCGGGTACTCGCCCGGCTTGAAAGACAG
>DAHXMR010000202.1 GCA_027371655.1 Microcaldota archaeon | reverse complement strand
GAACGTCTTACCAATCGACTACGGGCCCTGAAACAAGATACTAACTTTGACCAGATTTAGCCTAAAAAATGCTCCTAAGTTTCAGGGCTCGCAGGGCCCCAAAACAACTAATTTGCTCGGAATTTGCTTAAAAGGCTGACTGTAATGGACCCTGCGGGCGTCGAACCCGCAGCCTCTTGCATTAAAGGCGCTTTTTCCTCTCGAGAAATCAGGAGAAAACCGCGCTTGCCATGCAAGCGATCTACCGTTGATCTAAGGGCCCAAAAAGCCCGCCGCGTGGGGCGGAAATTAGGAAAGATATTTTTGCTTGCGAGAGATTATTAAGATTCCCAACCACAATTTTTGAGCGCTTTTTCAAGTTTTCTTCCAGCGTTTATTGTTGGGGATGTGGGGTAACCTGGCATCCTGCCAGCTTCGGGAGCTGGTGATCTGAGTTCGAATCTCAGCATCCCCATCCAATTTGCCCAAGCAATTCGGCAAGCGGTTTTAAAGCAAAAAGCGGTTGATATTTCTACATTTGGGAAAGTGATTTGTAAAATGATGCGTTCTCATTATGCTTCCGAGGTTTTGCCCGCGCTTGACGGCACAAGCGTCAAGCTTGCGGGTTGGGTGCATGAAATCCGCGACATGGGCGGGTTGATGTTCATCGTCTTGCGCGACCACAGCGGCCTTGTGCAGCTTACCTTGAAGAAGAAGGAGGCCGCCCCCGAATTGTTGGAAATGGCGGGGCACTTCGTTAAGGAAACCGCCATCCTCTGCACGGGGAAGGTGAAGGCTTCGAAAATCGCCCCCGGCGGCCGCGAAGTTGTCCCCGAAAGCTTCGAAGTTGTGGGGCCCGTGCACGGCATGGTGCCCTTCGAGGTCACCGGCAAGGTTCCCGCCGAGCTTGACGTGCGGCTTGACAAGCGCTTCATCGACCTGCGCCGCCTGGAAACCACGGCCGTATTCAAAATCCGCAGCACGCTTCAAAATGCATTCCGCAGAAAATTGTTGGAACTGGGCTTTCAGGAAATCAACACGCCGTGCATAGTTTCCACCAGTACCGAAGGCGGCACCGACCTCTTTCCGGTTGTTTATTTCGAGAAAGAGGCGTTCCTTGCGCAGAGCCCGCAGTTGTACAAGCAGCTTGCGGTGATGGGCGGCATGGACAAGGTATTCATGACCACGCCCGTGTTCCGCGCGGAAAAGCACAACACGACCGCGCACTTGAACGAAATCACGCAAATGGACATCGAAATGGGGTTTGCCACCGACTTGGACGCGCTTGAGGTGCTGGAAAAAGTGTTCCTGCACATGCTTTCCCAAGTCGTTGAAAAAAACGAGTCCGACATCAACACCCTTAAAGTGGATGTCAGCGTGCCTTCGGCGTTGCCGCGCTTCACTTACACCGAAATCGCCGACGCGCTCGGCGGAGCGGGCTACCCCATAACGTGGGGCGAAGACTTCTCGAAAGAGCACGAAAAGGCGATGCCCGAAATCCTCAAGTCCGACGCCTTCCTCATAACGGAATGGCCCACGAAGGCGCGCTCGTTCTACTCGATGCCGCGGGAAGACAACCCCGAAATCTGCCTCGCCTACGACTTGATGTACAAGGGACTGGAAATCGCCTCGGGCGCGCAGCGCATCCACATCCCCGACCTTTTGATAAAACAGTTGAAGGCAAAGGGCCTGCACCCGTCGTCCTTCGAGTCGTACATCGACGCATTCCGCTACGGCGCGATTCCGCACGCGGGATGGTCAATCGGCTCCGAGCGCCTGCTGCAGCAGGTCTGCGGCCTTGAAAACATCCGCGAGGCGGCAATGTTCCCCCGCGACCGCCACAGGCTCACCCCCTGATTTTTTTCAAAATCCCAAAAGTGGTTTTTGCATTTGATCGACCTTGGTTCTGCGATTCTCGCGATCTTGGGGCTCGCGCTGTTCGAAATAATCAGCAGCATCGACAACGCGATAATCAACGCCGAAGTATTGCACAAAATGCAGCCCGGGGCGCGCAAATGGTTCCTTCTCTGGGGCCTTGTTTTGGCGGTCTTCCTCGTAAGGGGATTGCTGCCGTGGTTCTTGGTCTTCGCATCCAACCCCATGCTTGGGCCCGTGGGCGCGTTCACCGCCGCATTCAGCAGCGA
>DAHXMR010000199.1 GCA_027371655.1 Microcaldota archaeon | reverse complement strand
CGGCAAGGGTTGCCGCGGTTTTTTCTGCGGTTGCGTGCATTTCGTCGCGCGATTTCTGGCAGTCGTCTTGCGCGGCGTTGGCGATGCGGCTTGTGCGGCCCAGTTCGTCGCGCAGTTGGTAGAGCGTGATTTTTATGTTGTCGAGTGCTTCCGAGGATTTTTGCACGCTTTCGGCCGCGTTTTTGGAGGCGATTTTGAGCTCGGTTCTGACCTCGTCGCGCAGCTTGTTTTCAACCGAGCGCTCGGCGTCGGAAAGCCCGGCGTGCTTGTCGTACTCAAGCTGCAGGTTGGACACGACTTCGCCGAACTCGGATAGCCGCTCTTGGGTTTCCTTTTTCAGCGCTTGCGCCTCGCTGGCGGTTTTCAGCGCGCTTTCGCAGTCGTACTGCAATTGGGAAATTTGTTTCTGGAGCTCGGAGATTTTCGCTTCAAGCGCGAACGGCTGCCCGTTGATAACCACGTTCGGCGCGGTTGGCAAAGCGGGATTTTTGGGTGTCGGGGATGCCGCAGGCTGTTCTGCCGGTTGTTCCGCGTCAGGCTGGTTGCCGTCCATTTTCCCCTAAGGATTAGAAAACGGGTTTGGCGTATAAAAAACCCAATTAGGAACCAGATGCGTGGGTGCTTGGAATCTATGGATATTCATTGTTATTATAAACCACTAAACACAGCAAGATACTAGACGTTCTTTGCGAGAAAGCAGAATTTACAATGGGGATTTGAAATTGGAAAGGCGTAGACCAGGCCCGTGGCCGTTGATTGATGCTATTGATGCGGGAAATTCTAAAAAGGTGCGTGCGTTTTTGGAAGCGGGCGCTAATCCAAACTTGCGGACCGACCGGAGCCAAACGCCGTTGCATTTTGCTGCGGCTCGTGGTGACGTTATTTCTGCGAAACTTTTGCTGAGGTATGGTGCCAATACGAACGTGCAATCTACTTCCGGCGATACGCCCTTGCACTCCGCCGTTCGGGCAGCGTTTTATGGTTCGGGAAGCGACAGACCGGATATGGTGCGGCTATTGCTAAAAAATGGTGCCGATCCAAATCTTAGGGACGATGCCGGAGAAACTCCGTTGCATCGCGCCTGTCACCATCCGAAAATAGCAAAAGTTTTGGTTGAAAATGGCGCGGACATAGGTGTAAAAGCCAACGGGGGATGGACGCCGCTGCATTTTGCTACTTGGGGCGGCAAACCTGAACTCGTAGATTTTTTGCTGAAAAAAGGCGGTTACAAAACTAAAAACAGGGGTCGGAAGGCTCGGTTTGTATTTGCTAATCCCCAAGTGCGCGGAATTTTCCAAAAATATTTGAAAAAATATATTGGATCCTCTGAGTAAGTGTTTGTTTTACTGAACGACCACGGGGCGCGAAATACTTTGACTGCGGTCAAAGATTCGCAAGCGTTTCCGCTTGCGAAGCCGCGGTTGCGCGCTTTCGCGCGCAAATCTTCGAACCCGCAGGTTCGAAGTATGTTTCAACCCGCGTGGTGAGCGACCCGCAACGTGCGACCCGGGGCTTTCGCTCTGTAACGGAGAAGCCGCGGCACGGTTCGAGGCTTGGGTCACAAAAGCGTGCTTTTGGTGTGCAAGCCTCGGACCGTGGGTCTTCAGCCCGTGGTCGTTCACTGTTTTATGAATGCCGAAATCAACCAAAAAATTGCGGCACCGCTCATCTTATTCCGGTGTCGATTTCCACGTTGAATTCCGTGGTTTGGTTGGCGGTGATTTCCACCGTTGCGGGAATGTTTGCGCGCCCGGCGCCTGCCTTCGGTTTTCCCGGCGCAATCCCGATGCTTTCGGAGTAAAGCGTATAGTTTCCTTTGGGCAGTTGCGCGCTGAACGCGCCGTTTGCGCCAAGGGGGATTTCGGTGATGCTGCCGTTTGCCGCATAAGCTTGTATTGCGTATTTGGAATAATCGGGAACGCATTTGGGGTCCGGGGGATTGCGTTCAACCGGGCATATGGGGCCGAGGGCAAACGAGCCTTTGAGGATTCCGGTTTGCGTTGTTTGCACAATGCCTGCCGGATTTTGGCCGCTCAAATTGCGGAAGTAGATTGCCGTGAATAGCAATGCTATCAGTATTGCCAGTTCGCCGATTACCGTTTGTTTGCTCAACTTTTCCGCCTC
>DAHXMR010000190.1 GCA_027371655.1 Microcaldota archaeon | reverse complement strand
TGTCTGGAAAACGTAGCTGTCGAAGGGGTAGTCGAAGTACGCGATTTCCGTGGGCGCGACGTCACGCATTGCCCCGTTCACCGCGTAAAGCGGGCGCGGATAATTGTTGTAGA
Source organism: Microcaldota archaeon (assembly GCA_027371655.1). Next base: position 10,715 of record DAHXMR010000190.1, on the reverse strand, counting down.
TGTATTCCGAGAAGAACGCGTAAACCTTGCCGCCGATGAGCCGCGAGTTCTGGTAATTTCCCGGCAGTTCCACGGTTTTGACGAGCTTGGGGTTCGCGCGGTCGGAAATGTCGTAAACTTTCATGAAAGCCGCGTTGCTCGGATAGTAATAGTCCGGCGAGGGGCAGGGATAGCGGAAGCACGCGATTTTCGAGGAAACCCCGCTGCCCGATTGCGCGTTTGCCGCAATGCTTGCGTTTTCCTTTTCAAGCAGGGGCTTGTATATCGGCGTCCAGTCGTATTGTTCGCTTCCGAACGCGACCAGCTTGTCGCCCTTGACGAATATTCCGGTTGTTCCGCCGTAGCCGTAATAGCCGCTTTGGTTCGAGGCGTTGATTGTCGACACGACCTGCATTCCTTCGGGGGGATATGCCTTGGTTATCACGATTTGGCCGTTGGTAACGGTGTACAAATATTGGCCGTCGTTCTTGAGTATGTCCGCCTCGTCAACTCCTTCTACCTGCACGTTCGTGGTTGAAAAGTCCGAGGGGCCGCCGGTTGGCGCGGGTGCCGCACCTTGGGATGCGCCTTCTCCGCCGGTCGCGCCCGCAACGTCTGAAATCGCCATTTCGGGCAGCGCGGTTTTCATCATTCCCCCGCGGTAGTATCCCCCGTAGTATGAATTCGAGAGGGCACCCGACGCTTCGAGGAATTGCGAGACGTCGTTCCACGACTTGAACGTGCGCATTTCCGACGAGGGCTGCAATGCCTTTGCGGTTCCCGTTGCCGGAGTGGGGCTGGGCGTAATCGTTGCCGCCTGCCCGCCCTGCGTTCCGGTAGTGACGCAGCCCGCAATCGCGATGAATGCCACCGCAATTGCCGCGAAAAGGAACGCCGTTGCAAAAAGCTTCATAAGAGAAACCACCCGTGCAATTTTTGGCGCGGAGGGCGCCTTTTAAGCTTGTTTTTTGTTTCGGCGCAAACCGAATCCGTTTTTATTGGGCGTTTGCGTCAGTTTTTCAGTTGGAGGTGTTAGGGTTTTTTTGAGGAGCGCGGTTTTTTGGAAGGGCGTGCAGTTCGTTGCGATTACCTTCGGCTTTTTGGCCGCGTTCGCGCTGCTTTTGCAGCGCTTCGGAAGCCAGTCCGTTTTCGGCGTTTACTTCGGCGCGCCCATCCTGCTCGTGATGCTGCCGCTTTACCTCGTGGTCGCCCACGCGTTCGTTTATTCCATGTACAGCACTGCAAAAGAGAACGCGGACTTGCATTTGAAGACCAAGTTCCAGCTGGAAACGCCGGCAGGCGGGGCGGGGCTTGCGGATTCCGCGCCGCCTTCGCGCAAGGAGCAGGGTTCGCGGTTGAAAACCGAGATCGAGCATTTGAAGAACATGAAAAAGCTTCTTGCCAAGGCCAGTTTGAAAGGCGAGCTTTCCGAGCGCGACTACCGCTCGTACGACGATGCGGCCACAAAGAAGCTGATTGACGCCGAGGAGCGCTTGAAGGAATTGAACGCGCTTGAGGCGAAGGGCGAGTGAATTTGGCCGGTGTTTTCGAGGACCGCGAAAGCGCGGGGCAGGCGCTTGCCAATGCGCTTAAACGTTTTGCCGCAAAGACCCGCGGTGCGCAGGGGCATTTTGAAGGGCGCACCACGCAGTCGAGCGCACTTCAGCCTAATGCAATTGCGGGGCGTGGCGTTAGCCGCGGGTCTTTGGAGGAGCGGCCGGTTGTGTTGGCGATTCCGCGTGGGGGCATTCCGGTTGCCATTCCTGTTGCCAAGGCGTTGAAGGCGGAGTTCGGGGTTGTTGTCTCGCGCAAGCTTCCGGTTCCGTGGAGCCCGGAGGTGGGATTCGGGGCGATTGCGCCCGACGGTTCGGTGGAATACAATCCCGAAGTGCTTTCGATGATGAGCCTGCCCAAGGCGGAAATAGCTAAAATCGAGAGGGATGTGCTTGCGGAAATCAGGCGGAGAATCGAAAAATATTTGGGAAAAAGAAAACTGCCGTCCCTGCGGGGCCGCACGGTGGTGATAGTTGACGACGGGCTTGCAACCGGCTATACGATGGTGGCGGCTGCGAAGTTTGCCAAAAACTCAGGCGCGAAAAAAATCGTGGTTGCCGTGCCCACGAGTTCGCGTTCCGCGTTTGAAACCGTGCGGGGGAAGGCGCCGGTGGACGAGGTCGTTTCTCTTGTGGTAAGCGACGAGTATTCTTACGCGGTGGCAATGTCTTACCGGGATTTCCACGACATGAAGGACGAAGAAGTGCTTGAGTGGATGGAAAAAGCGTATTCGGTTTCTTCCTGATTTTACGAACTCGGCGTTTTGAAGGTGCTAATGGGCGCGGTTTCGCACGGCGCTTCGGTGCCGTTGTCCGCCAGGATGCAGCTTTTGACTTCGAAGTAGTACGTCTTGTTGTGCGTGAGCTGGCCCAGGGGCACCCAGTGGTCTATGGCGCGGATCTTGTCGTCGTATTGGCCTGTGAAAATGTTCGGCGCAAGGCCGTAGATGATGTGGCTCGTGGTGTTCAGCGCGGTGTGCCAGGTTATTTCCGCGTAGCGCAATTGCAGGTTTCCGGCCTCCACGTTGGTGATTCCGATTTTTTCGGGGACCGGCGTGGGGGTTGGCGACGGGGTCGGGGTTGCGTGCAGTTTTTGCGCGCATTTTTGTTGTACGCAGTTGCACACGCAGTTTTCGCACGGCGCCCTTCCGTCGCTTGCCTGCGGGTAAAGCCGCGAGGCGCATACGCTGCCCGAGAATGAGCAGTCCGTGTCCGAGAAGCAGCCGAGCCTTTCCGCCGAAGGCGTTGCAAACGGGGTTGCGGATGGAATCGGCGTGGCAATGGCTTCGGTCGGGGATGGCGTTTCTCCGGCCGGAGTTGCAATCGGCTGCGCGGATTCGGCTGGGCAAAGCGATTTGTCCGAAACGGTTGCGCCGCCGGGGCAGACGTATTGCACTTGCTGTTGCTGGCACCCGAAAAGGAGGAGGCCGATTGCGGCCAGGGCGATTGCGGTGACGCGGGAGTCCATTTTATCCGTTTAATCCCGCGGCGCGATTTAAAGCTTTTTGCGCACGAAAAACAGCACGGCCGCCGTCGCAATTATCGCCGCTGCCATGGACCAAAGCCCGCTTTGCATTGTTTGCGCGCTTGCAAGCCCGGTTTGGCCCTGCGGCTGCCCGGTTTGGTTTCCATAGAAGTCGGCCCTGATTTCAATGGCTTGGTTTCCCGTTTGCGTTTCCCGCGCTGCAGCCGCAACTGTTGGATGCGGCGGGGTTGCCGAAGGGATTGGAGTTGCCGCAGGCGCGGCGGTTGCGGCCGGGGCCGCGGTTGGTTTTGGCGAAGCGGTGGGCGCGGGCGTTGGCGTGCTTGCTGTAGAGTTGTTTGCCTCGCTTTGCGCACTTTGTGCGGTTTGCCCGCCCACATATGCGAGTTCTATGGTGTCGCCTTCCTTCGCGTCGTAGTAGCTTACCCCCGTGTCAGCGAGGTTTCCGTTGGCCTTGAACGACCACCACGAGCCGTCTTTTTCAAACTGGCTTTGCACGCCGTTGACCGCGGTGACAAAGCAGCCGAGCGAGCCCCAGTTGCACGCGATTGACGCGACGAGAGCGAAGCAATCATACGCTTTGGCGCACGAGTTTGCGGAAACGCTTTGGGTTATGCCTGGTTTGCCCGAGCTTGGGGGGAAATCGATTTTGACCGTGATTGGCTTTTGCGCGCTTTGCGCCGCAGCCTGCTGGCTTGAACTGCCGTTCGACGGGCTTGCCGCTTGCGTGCCGCAGTCCTGCACTTCGCGCTCTTCAAAGTGCCCAATCCACGGCTTGCCTTCCACCGTTTGAACCCACACCCGCGTTTTCTTGGCGGGGCACGGAGTAGGTGATGGCGCCGGAGTGGGCGTTGCGGACGGCGCGGGAGTCGGGGTGGGAGTTGCAACCGGCGCCAGGCACGACGGCAATTCCGCGGTTTCGTTTATCGCATGCATCGCGTGAAGCGCGATTCCGGTGTCAAGCGCGTTGCTTGAATTGGAACTCCGCAGCGAGTCGAAAAAGCCCCCGTCCGATTGCTGCAATGTCTTCAGGTAATTCAACGCCTTTGACGCGTAATCGCTTTCGTTGAACGCTTTGAATGCAAGGGCTGAAACAGAGGCGGCGTAAGAGTGGTTTTGATTTCCAAAGTTTGAGTCGGAAGAATTTTTCAGGAAATTAAGCCCTTGGGAAATGTTGGTGTTGGAATAATTTTCACCCAACGCCTTGAGCACGAGCAGTGCCACTGCGGTTGTTGAATACTTGTTTGGCGCCAGCGACGAAAGCGAGTTGTTTTCAACTGATGAGGTGAGGTTGAAGCTTCCGTCAAAGTTCTGCAAGGAATACAAATACTTTTTTGCAGCAGTAGCATTCGGGCAGGGCAGCGCGCCCGCAGCTTGCAAGCCAAGCACCGAGAACGACGTGCTTGCAGCGTCTTCGAGCGTGCCGCCCGGGGTCCACCATCCGGCGAATCCCCCGCTTGAGGTTTGCATGGACAAAAGCTGGGAGTATGCGGGCGCAAGCGCGCCTGCGTTAGCGTTTCCCGAAAGTGCAAGCGAGTAAATTTCGGTGCCCGGAATGTCCGCTTCTCCCCAGCTATACGAAGCGTTGTTTTGCACGTCCGCAATCATCCACGCGCTTGCGTTCCAAACCGCCGAAGAATTCCCGCCCGCATCGCCCAAGGCGATGGCGGCGAATGCGGTGTGGGGAGGGAACCAGGCATCGTAAGAGCCGTCGGCGGCCTGCTGCGATTTGAGGAACGAGAGCGCCGCGCTTTCGTTGAATGCCGAAACCGCGGACGAGAAAAGGCAAATGGACAAAATTAGCGAAAAAAGGAACTTTCCCAATCCAAACCACCATTGGTTATTGGATGACTCATCCAATAAAAATCTTTTCGTGCCGGGAAAGGGTTTTTTACTTCGGCGTTCCCTCTTTTGGCGCGTGAAGCCGAAAGTGCCTTGCGTTGCCTTCTCGGGCGTTTGTGATTTTATGCGGTTGCTTGGGTTTTTGGAAAAATTTGAACGCGAGAAAGCGGCATTGCCGGTGCGGTTTTTTTCCGTGGACCTCCTGCGCGCCCTGTGGCTGCTTAGGGCTGGCCGCACAAGCCGCATCGCGATTGCCAAGGGGCTTGGCGTTGGGGAGGGCAGCGCAAGGACGATAATCGCTTTCCTGCTGGAAGAAGGCTTGGTGGGGATTTCGCAGGAGGGCGTCGCGCTTTCAAAAAAGGGCGCGGCGGTTCTTGGGGAGTTTGAGCGCGCTGTTTGCGCATCCGATTTTTCTGAGGCCGCGCTTTCTTTCGGCAAGCCCGGCTTCCTCGTGCGCATCCGGGCTTTGGGCAAGCTTGCCGGCAACGGCCAGGCACAGCGCGATTCTGCGGTGAAAATGGGCGCGGACGGCGCGACCGTCTTTTTCGCGCAAGGCGGAAGGCTTTTGCTTCCGTTTGATTCGGCGGGAAAAAATTTTTTTGGCGCTAAAACGGTTGAAAGCGTGGTGCGCGCGTGCGGCCCCTTGGAGGACGGCGACGTATTCACGCTTGCCTTCGGCTTGGATGCGTGCGGGGTGCAGCGCGGCGCGTGGTCAGTTGCAGCAACGCTTCTCAAATCAAAATAGTTTTTTGGCTTTGGGCCCGCCGCATCATTTCGCTTTTCCTGTTTGCTCTATCGCTTTTTTTCTCAGCGCCATTATTTGCTTCCAGTCGAAGTGCGGTTCCGTGAGAAGGAGCCTTAGGAACCTGTCCGATGCTTCGTTGCTGTGCGTCTTTTGGAGCCTCGCTGCGGCGAACCCGGCTTTGCCCCCGTTAAGGTAACTTTCAAGTCTTAGTCGGCCGAAATCACCATCGCCCGCTATTCTTGTTTCGTTCTTGGCATACCATTCTTTCAGGTCTTGTGCAGCTTTTGCAAAGGTCGGGCTTCCGGAAAATTTGAGGTCCCTCCAACCTATCGCAGTGGTTGGAATTTCTGAAGCGGGATAGTTCCCAAACTCGTGGCCAAGTTCGTGCATTATTGCCTCCCGAGCCTTCCGGGAGTCGGAAAAATTTTTTTCGGATATTACGATTGGCTTTTCGCTGAAAGAATCGTGGAATGCGCCGCCTTCGAAACGTGGATCGTATTCCGTAAGGCGCTCATATTCCCGGTACGGGATGACCAATATTTTTGACACAGCGTTCCTGACTGCTTCGTTGCTTGGCTCCTTGCCGGCGATTTTGAAAAAGCTGCGTACGTGTTTGGTTATTGCGGGCTCCAAACCTTTCAGGCGGGCGTAGTTCCCGTACTCTTGAGTCAGCAGTTTTAAATTTTTGGCTATGTGGAAGGGATTTGCGCGCGTATCCCGCTTTGGAAGCATTCCCGTGCTTATCTTTAGGGGCATTTCGTATTGCCGCATCGACTCTTTAGGCGGCTTTGCCCTGTTTTTTCGCAGTTTAAGTAGCGGCAAAACAACTTCACCGAATACTTCCGGCGTTGTTGCAATTTATTGCTTTCCGCTGTTTTTTTCGCTCTCTGCGGGCTTATTTTCCGCGCGGCAATCCCTTTTTCATCATGGCGGCAAGCACGCGTTCCTGCGCGATGCCTAACGCTGCTTCGCGGGGAGTGATTTTCCTGCTCTGGCCGGTTTCGAGCACGAGCTTGGTGTTCGTGCGGATTTTGTCGCGCACGGTCTTGAACATCTGCTCCTTCGTGCCGCCGATGAACTCGATGTAAGAGGAAATGACGCCTCCCGCGTTGGCAATCACGTCCGGCACGATGAGCGCCTTCTTCTCGGTGAGTATTGCCTCGCATTTTTTCTCGTTCTTTTCGCACTTCTCGCTTATCGGCAGGTTCGCGGCCTCGACAATGAGCTTTGCGCGCACCGAGTTCACGTTCTTCTGGTTGATTGCATCGGGGCGCGCGCCGGGAATGAGCACGTCGCACTGCAGCGAGAACAATTCTTCGGGCGCAAGCACGCGGCTTCCCGCTTCCGCGTATGCGGTGACAGTGCCTTTTGCCGCCTTCGTCTGTTCGAGTTTTGCGACATCCAAGCCGTTGGGGTTGTAAATCGTTCCCTTGGAGTCCGACACCGCAACAATTTTTGCGCCCTTTTCGGACAAGAAGCGCGATGCGAAGGTGCCGACGTTCCCGAAGCCTTCTATGGCTACGGTTGCGCCGTTTACGGGGATTTTCGCGAATTCAAGCGCGACTTCGGTCGCCTCGGCAACGCCGAAGCCAGTGCTCCCAAGCTCGTGGGGCAACCCGCCCATCGAAGCGGGCTTGCCCGTGCACGCCTGCCGCGTGCCCAGTTCGTCGGAGAATTGGCCCATTTCAAGCTCGGTGGTGCGCATGTCCGGGCCCGCAACGTAGATTGAGGGGACGACGGGCTTGATTGCACGCGCGAACGCGCGCATTATCGCTTCCTTTTCCTGCGCGCTTTGGGGATTGGCCATTATTCCGCTTTTCGCGCCCCCGAAGGGGATTTGCGCAAGCGCGTTTTTCCAGGTCATCGCACGCGCGAGGCGGAACACTTCCTGCACCGTGACGTCCGGCTGCATCCTGATGCCGCCCTTGCCCGGGCCGATGGCGGTGTTGTCTATCACGGTGACGCCGCGCATTCCCGTTGCCGGGTCGTAGACGCAGAGGATTTTTTCGGGGCCCCATTTGTCGATAAAGTGCTCGAATTCCATTTTGAAAAAACACCTCGGATGAAACGCTTTGGCCTTGAATAGTCGGCGCTAATTGCGATAATCTGCAAAAAGCTCTTCGCAGGCAAAATTTATCAACGTTTTTATCGCTGAGTGCCCTATTTTTTTGGATTTTGCAACGGTTGCTTGCGGTTTTTTTGGGTTTTTGGAATGGAAAGATTCGTTTTTTTGGAGCACACGTCCGACGTGTTGTTCGAAAGCCAGGGGCTGTCGTTCGAAGAGGCGATGGAAAACGCGGCGCTTGCCATGTTTTCCACGATTGCCGATGTGGATTCGCTGGGCTCGATTGAGGAAGTGGAGGTCGAGGAGCGCGCGGAAACCCTCGAAGACCTCGCCGCGTTCGTCTTGTCCGACCTGCTGTCAGAGTCGCAGGCCGAAGGGCTTTTTTTGAAAAAATTCAAGGTCCTCGAATTTTCAAAGCCCGACGGCGGCTATTTGCTCAAGGGCAAAGCGTGGGGCTGCGCGATGGACGGCGGCGTGGGCAAAAACGACGTGAAGGCAGTAACCCACCACGAGTGCAAGGTCAGCCAAGCCGGCGTGCTGTGGAAAATCCGCGTCCTCTTGGACATATAGGCTGTTGCCCCAAAGCCCGCGGCGGGAAGGTGGGGTTTTCGGGTTCTTTTGCTTTTGCAGTTTTATGGCGTGAGGGCGAATACGCCGCCTTTTGCCATGAACTGCACGGCGGTGGCGGTCAGGAGCAGGCCCATCACGCGGGAGAAAATGCTTATCCCGCGTTCTCCCAGCAATTTTTGGACGAATTTTGCCTCTTTTATTATCAGCCATACCAGCAGGATTGCGGTGAGCGCGGCCGCGCATACCGCCAGAAACCCTTGGAGGGAAAACAAGCCTGAGGGGTTGCCGTACTGGTTTACCAGGAGTATTGAAGTCGTAATCACGCCGGGCCCGGTGATGAGCGGGGTTCCGATGATCACTCCCGCGGAAGTGTGGCCGCCGCCTTCCGTTTCCTCGTTGAGCTTGAAGCCCAGCACAAGCTGAAGGCCCATCAAAAGCAGCACCAGGCCGCCGCCCACGCGGAGCGAGGAAACGCTTATGCCCAAGTACTGCATTATCTGGTTTCCGAACAACAGGAACGCGAAAAGCACGCCGCCCGCCACGAACGCGGCTTCGCGCGCCATGCCCTCCTTTTCAAGCGGCGTCATTCCCTTGGTGAGCGAGAGGAACACGGGCACGCTCACGAACGGGTCCATGATGGCAAACAATGGCACGAACGATTTTATGAAAATCCCGTAAACGTCATTCATTTTACTTGCACCGCGAGTTGATTGAGTTGTTTTCGTTGCTTGTTTTCCGCAAGTCAAAGCACTTTGGCGTACGCGTCAAGCAGCGTGTCCGTGCTCTTGGGAATCGAGTATTCTTCCGCGGTTTCGCGCGCGGATTTGGCGTACTTCTTGCGCTGCGCGTCCGTAAGGCCCATCAGGCTGCATATCCTGTCCGCGCACTCCTCGGCGTCAAACGGCGTGAACAAATGCCCGTTTTCGCCCTCGCGGATTGCCTCCGGCAGCGCCAGGCTGTTTGCCGCCACGCCGGGCTTTCCGGTAGCCATTGCCTCCAAAAGCGCCATTCCCTGCGTTTCGAATGTGGATGCGGTTGCGAAAACGTCGCACGCCGCGTAGTAAAAGGGAAGCTCGAACGAGCGCAGGAACCCCGTGAAAATCACTTCGTTTTGCAGCCCGTGCGATTTTGCGAGCCTCTCGCAGTAGCTTTTGGCGGGGCCCTCGCCCGTGATTATGAACTTGAAGTCGCTTGGGCACTTGCGCGTTTCCTTCATGTGCTTTGCCGCATTTATGAGGACGTCGACGTTTTTCTCGAAGCTCAACCGCCCCGCCACCAGCACCACTTTGGTTTTGGGGGAAATGCCGAGCATCGTGCGCACCGGGCGCGAGTCCACCTTCGGGTTGAAGCGGTTGATGTCGATTCCGTTTGACACCACCGCAACGTTTTTCACCCCGTGCTGGGACAGCATGCGCGCAATCACCGCGGTCGGCGCGGTCACCAGGTCGAACGGCTTGTAAAAAGTGCTCACCGCCTTCCACGCGATTCCCGACACGATGCGCTTTGCCCATCCGGGCTTGGTGTACGCCTTGGCTGCAATCGGAATCATCGTGTGGAACGTGCCAACCAGCGGCAGCTTGAGGGCTTTTGCAGCGCCTATCGCCGCGAATCCCATCGATGCGATGGCGTGCGAGTGGATCAGCTTGATTCCGCCTATTTTCCTCACGTCCAGCGTCGAGGTGAACGGGAACATGGCGATTTTGTACTGCGGGTAGGGCGGGAACGCCACGCTGTCGTAGAAGTAGACGTGCTTGTCCAGGTTGTGGATTTTCGCCTGCTTGTCCCCGGAGGCGAAAACGTAGACGTGGTTGCCGCGCTTTTCGAGTTCCCCGCGGTAGTTGGCCATCGAGTTGACCACGCCGTCCACGTTGGGGAAATACGTGTCCGAGAAAAACGCGATTTTCATTTTTGCATTCCAAGAAACTTAATCTGGGCGGCGCTTTAAATCTTCGCAAACATCGGCAATTCGGTTAAATTCAGGGCAGCTTGTCCAGCGCGTTTGTTATTTGGACCATCTCTTTTTCCTCGTCGGTTGCAAAATCGCTCCACTTCTGCCGCATTGATTTTACCTTTTTGTAGCCCATTTCCTGCAGTATTCTTGCAATTTCGTTTACGTGCGCCGCCCCGTACACGCCCAAAACCGGCTCTTTGTCCGAAAGGCGGGCGGTTTTCGTTGCCATCGCCGCGTCCCGCCTTGCCATGAGCATGATGTCCTCCGGTTTTTCGTCTATCCCGTACAGCATACTGCCCAAGGACATGGGGTGCGTGACGGTTATCCTGCCGGCTCCCGGTTTTTTTCTCACCGCTTCCTTGAAGTTCTCCCACACTTTGCTTGGGAAGTCGGCTTCGTGCTTGGCCAGCCCGGTTTTTTGCAGGTTTATGAAGTGCCCAAGGCCCCGTCCAGGCTCCTTTCCGCTCATTTGTTCCAATGCCGCGCTTTTGATGCTGCTTTTGCTTATCTTTTCAAAATAATCCAGC
>DAHXMR010000184.1 GCA_027371655.1 Microcaldota archaeon | reverse complement strand
GGCGAACCAGTCAATCTGCGGGGGGCCCAACTTGACGGATTACGGGAACGGGACGTATAAGTGCGAAATGTTGAAACTATCCTTGCCTATTGTCACAGACGCCTCGGGGGAAGTCTGCGACGTCTGGCCCTCGGTGGTGTTCGCGGTGAAATTGTAATTCCAAGTCGCAAGCTGGTTGTTGCCCGAAGAAGAGCAGTTGAACGAAACGTTCCAGCTCTGCGTCTGGTTTGAGCACCCCACGCAGTTTTTCACCGGATACGCGTTGTAAGCCAGCACCGGCGGAGTGCACCCGTCGCAGCGCAGGCTCAGCATCGCGGAAGCCGCAAGCAGCGTGTTCGGCGAAGAAAGGTTAACCGTGAAATTCACGGGAACCCCCCAACCCGTGCTCGACGGGTTCGCGCCGGGGCCGTAAAGCGCGGGCTTGCCGAACAAGTAGAACAAGTTCGTGCTGCCCGTGTTGTTCTTGACTTCGTAATCGGAATAATACCCGCTGGCATTCGAATACATGCTGACGTTGTACCAGCCGCCCTTCTTGCCGGTTGAATCCCAGTAACAGCGGTAAAACCCGCTGCCCAAATTATCCGTGGTCGGGCACGTGTAATTCCCGTAAGTGCCGTTCGCAAAAAGCGTCGTGGTTGACGAGGAAATCGGGTTGCCGCAGTCGTCCTTGACCGAGCCCTGCAACGTGATCTGGTTGCCCTCCGTGTAGTTCGTGTTGGTAGTCGGTGGGTCCGTGATGTTCGCGGAAAGCGTGCCGTTCACGAACAAATAGTACGCCTCGGACTCAAGGTAAGTGTAACAGGACGAGTTGAGGGTGGACGCCTTCCAGCGCTGCGTCATAACCTTGTATTCCGACGGAGTGCAGTTGGGGTCGAAGTAGAACGACGCGTTGCCGTCCGCGTCCGTGTTGTTGGAAGCCGCGCTGCCGTAGGTTAAGCCGTCGGTGGTGACGTTGAAGTTCACGCCCACGCCCGGCAAGTAGGTTCCGTTGGAATCAAGCACGCGCACTTGCAGCAAATCCGCCTGCGTGCCCGAGCGGTTTGCCGTGGTGAGGTTGCCCAGCTTGTGCACAAACGAAACCGCGTCCTTGTCCACCGTGAAATAAGCGGAAACATCCGGCGTGGTAGAATTGTAGTCGCTCACGTTGGAAACCGCGGAATAATTGTAATACCAAACCTGGCCGAGCGCGTTAACGTCCGAACAGGTGAAGGTCTGCGTGAAATTCACCCACGCCCAACTTCCCGGCGTGGTGTAGTTCGAATAGTTTATCACCGTCCACGGGCCCGCAAGCGAGCTTGCGCGGGAAAGGCTGACGTTCGCGGTGCCGTACTGCAAGTACACCTGCGCCGACGCGTTCTTCTTGAAGCCGAAGCCCCCGGTTTGTGCGGTGACGCCGGCATTCCGGAACTGCGGCATGTCGTAGCAGGAAAAGTTAACCGAGTAGTTCCTCGGGCTGAAATTCATGGCGGCCGTGGCATTCGACGCGTTCATCGCAAAAAGCTGGTTGAGCCCCGTGCCCAAGGGGACGGAAAAGGAGTAATTGAAAAACTTGGAGTCGTTCAGCCCGCTTTGGTCGAATGAGTAATCCGCGGCCGCCCCGCTGCCCCACCCAAGCTGTATTGCCGAACTGCTGGTGGACGCGGGGCTCAGGCCGGCCGGGCTTATTGTCGAGGGAACCGTCTCGTTAAGGAAAACGCCCGTCAGGTTTTCATAGCCTTTATTGAACACTTTCATCGAAACGTTGACGTTGCCGCACGAAAGCGACGAAGGAAAACCGGAAGCCCAGCTGCCCGTGGCCGAAGTGTTGTAATAACGCTGCATTTTCAGCCACGGCCCGCCGACCTGGATCACCAGCTGCTGGTTCACCTGCCGGCCCTCGGTAGGATACGTCCTTCCACTGACCGGGCCCTCTGCGAAAAAAAGCAGTTTCTTGCCGCCCGGCGTGAAGTTCGGGACATCCGGCGAAGTCGAAGTGAAATTGAGGTTCACAAAACCGCTCCGGATGTTAGTAAGGGTGGAGTTGAACTTTACCAGCCAGCCCTCGTCAACCGAGCCCAGCGGAAAGCCGTTGCGCACCGCGCCCATTCCCGAGCCATTGGACGCAATGCCGGTCGGAATGGAAAAGCCCGGCGGAAGCTGGAGCTTGTAGTTGACGTACTCCAAGCCGTAACCGCCCCTCGATTTGCTCGAGTTGCGGTCGCCTAAGATGAGTATGTAATTCTGCGAGGTGTTCCTTGCCACGCGCACCATTCCCATCAAGTTGGCCAAATCGTTGGAGCTTGCCGGAGGCGTGAGCGTGATAAACGTGTACGGGCTGGGATCGTTCGCATCCGAACCCGTGACGCGCGTAACTGACGGCGTATGATAAGCGCCCGCGCTGTCGGTCCAGTTCAGCGCTTGCACGAATTGGTAACTGCCGCCTGTCACCAAGGCCGAGGGGTTCACGTACTCGTTGTGCACGCTCCAGCAATCCGACGTGTTTATCGGCACCGCGCTCCAAAGCGCGTCGGTGCTGGTTGCGCCGGACATGCTTACGGTTGCAGGGGGATAGGACTGCACCGAGTTGAACAGGAAATCCGGCTGATCCTCGACGAACGTCGCGTTCACCGGCTCGTCGCCGTAATTGCAAAGCGTGGTGGCCTTTTTCATCCACGTTGCCGCGGTAAGGAACTTGGTGTCCGGCTGCGAATTGAAAATGGTGACAACGTCGCCGTTGAGCGTGAAGCCCCTGGAAAAAGTCTTGGGGGACGTTCCGTCAAAAACGGTGACGTTCGCGGTATAAGCCTGCGAAGTGTCCGCGTCGTTCGGGACTTCCACGCTCCAACGGATGGTCTTGAACGAAAAATTGGCGGGATTGGTGGAATAGTCGGATCCGGTAAAATTGTAAATCGTGCGGTTTGAGCCCTCCCGCACGAACCAGTTCAGCGGCGTGCTGCCCAGAAAAATTTGCAGCGTGGCATTAAGCGCGGAAACGTTCCCGGCAGTGGCGCTTGCATCGCCGTAGTTGGTGAGCGGGATCACAATCGTGCCCACCGCCGACGCGGTCATATACCCCTCGTCCCCACTGACGTCAAAAACGCGCAACGGCCGGCTGCCAAGCGAGACGTTGGAACAGTTCACCACCGAAACGGGAAAGATGTTCTCCGAATACTGCACGGAAGGCAAAAGCGCCCGCATAACGTAATTGCCCGTAACGTTGGTGGCGTTGACGTAGAAAAAAGTGGAGTTGTAGGAACGCGCCGGAATGTTGGTGACCGTGTGCGGGTTCGAATCCGAATTCCAGAAAGACCAGTTCAAATAAGGCAACGCGGCGTAAGCCGTGGCCGGGTCCGTATCCCGCTTGACTTGAAGCGTAACGTTCTGCGAGTAGCTATTTTGATCCAGCCCCATCATCAAAATCGAAAAATTGTAGGGCTGCCCCGCGCACAGCGCCAGGGGGTCCCACGCAAGCGGATTTGAAGAGCCGAACGAGGTGTTGTAATAAATCGTCCAATCCACCAAGAACGCCTTGGTGTCCGCGGCAATCGTCCACGGCCTGCCCTCGTCGAACGTGTTCCCGTTGCCGTAAGTTGCGCGAGCGGGGCCAAGCAAATAAAGCTCGGGGGAAACCTGCGGCGGGGTGAACAGGTAACTGAAGGAAACGCTCTTGTTGGCGAGGGCGCTTCCGACAAACCACGTAATCGCCTTCGCCGAACCGTTGTCGACAACCGACGCGCCCGGCGCATTGACGTCGAACGCGGAGGGGGCGAACTCCGTGAACGAAAAGTTTGCAACATCAAAGCGAGGCGTAACGTTGAAACTCACGGGATACGTTTTCAACGCAATCACCGTGGGCGCGTTGCGCAAAATCTCGAAATCAACGCTCGCCCTCGATTCCACGGCCGTTGAAGCGGAATCGTTGACGTCGTAATACTGCGAAGACGCGGTTGCGTAAATCGAATAATTTCCCAGCTCGGAAACCGCGAACTTCGCCGAATAAGTCCCGTCCCCGTTGTCGGACACGGAATTGTCCGTTGTCGAAAAAGAATACTGCGCGCCGCTTGGCGCGACAACAAGCACGCTAACATTCGCCCCAACCACCCTGCTGCCCGAAGAGTCAAGCACTCCGACCGTAACGCCCGCGGCGTCCCCGGGCGAGTAAATGCTCTTGTTCGTGTTCACGTTCACAAGGCCGAGGGCGAACTCCGCGGCAACAACGCTGTCGGAACCGTTGGCGTTGTGGCGCACCACTTCAAGCTGGTACACGCCGGGCTTGTTGTCCCTGCCGGAATCAAGCTCCACGAACTCCTTTGAATTTTCGGACTGCACAAGCTCGCTTGAAACGTTGCCGTCGGGCGACTGCAAAAACGCCTCCGAGCCCGGCGACCGCGCGGCATTCGACCCGCTTGCAAAATGCCGGTCGCCTGCAATCCCCGGCCTTCCCTCGAAATCCGAGCGAACCTTTTTTCTAACCGGCTCCCCGCGCTTGGAACCGCCCTTATTCGCGCCCCCATCCTTGCCCTCGCCATCGGTTCCACGGACGTGCCCGCCCTTCCCGCCTTTTTTCCTTCCATCCTCAAAAGCAGTTGCGCCATCCCCAACGCTTGAATTTGCAAGGGGCGCGCCGGAAGAATCCGAAAGGTTTGAGGAATTGGCGCCCGAGGCGTTAGGGCCCGAAGCGTTCGCATCGGATGAATTGGAATCCGGCGCATTCGCCGAATCCGAAACAAGCGAAACGTTTTGCGCATCTGCCACCGGCGCGGCATCAAGCGCGTCGGCCTCGGCGAAAAGCGCGTTGGTGTCAAAAACTATTTTTTCCCCCAACGAAAAATGCGGCCGGCGCCCGTTGAGGAACGCCGACACGTTCACCGGAAACGGCGACGGGGAAGGCGACGGGCTCGGCGTTGGCGACGGAGCCGGGGTAACGTTAAGCGTTGCGTTCAAAGTGGCATTCAAACCGGTTTCGTTCAGGGTCGCGTTCAAATCCGTCGCGTTGAGCGTGGCATTCAAACCGGTTTCGTTGAGCGCCGCATTCAAGTCCGTCGCGTTCAACGATTCGTTCAACGTTGCGTTGAGGGCGGTTTCGTTGGAAACGTTGAGCGGGGGAATTGTTTCATTCGGCGCGTTCGGCAAATCGGGGGTTTGGTTGAGCGTTGCGTTCGATTCGGTTAAATTCGCGGAATTCAAAGGCTCGTTGGCAATTGGCGTTGGGAAAATTGACGCGTTCGCAAACGGAGCGGGCGAGATTGAAACGTTCGATGACGTGTTAACGATTGGGGTTGGCGAAATCGAAGCGTTCAACGTCTCATTGGAATTTTCCGGAGTGGGATTGGGAGTCGGAGAATTGCCGGGAACCGGCGTGTTGTTCGGCGTCGGATTCGGCGTGGGAGAATTTTGGGGAATCGGAGTCGAATCCGGCGTGGGGTTCGGAGTCGGCGATTGTTGAGCAAAAGGCGTGGGCGAAATTGAAACGTTCGACGACGCGTTAACTATCGGAGTTGGCGAAATCGAAGCGTTCAAAGTTTCATTGAAATTTTCCGGAGTGGGGGCCGGAGTAATCGTTCCGGTTTCATTCTCCTGCCCCGGAGTAGGCGCCGGCGTTATCGTGCCATTCGCCTGCACTTCAGGAGTGGGAGCCGGAGTAATCGTTCCCGCCCCGCTCCCTTGGCTGCCATCTGCTGGCGTGGGAGCGGGAGTTATCGTGCCGTTCGCCCGCATTTCGGGAGTAGGTGCGGGGGTTATCGTCCCCGAAGCATTATCGGGCGAAGGATTCGGAGCCGGGGAATTCTCAACAGAAGGAGTGGGGGAATTTTCGGGAGAAGGAACCACGGCGGGGGTTGCGGATTCGGATGGCGTTGGCGATTCCGCCGGGCTTGGGGTTTCGGAAAAGGGGGTCGGGGAAATCGATTCAAAAGGAGTGGGGGAAATCGAACCGAACGGAGTCGGCGATTCAAACGCGAACGTCGGAAAAACAGTTGCGGTGGCTTCCGCAAACGGGGTAGGCGACGGCCCTGCAAACGCGGTCGGGGCAACGGTGGGCGAGTCCGTTGGAAACGGCGTTGCGCTTGGAATGAAAATAGCCTGGTTGGGCGTGGGCGAGCCAAGGGGAACCACCTCGGTGGGAACGGGCGATGCGGTTTCCCCTTCGGCTGTCGAAAACTTGACGAAAACCCGCTGCTGGTTTTGGTGGCTGGAAAGGGTCTCGAAAAACGCGAGGGAGAACAAAAGGGAAATTGCCACAAGTAGCGAAAAGAACGCACGGCTCCTCGCGTGGACTGTGCTCCCCCTCAACCGAATACCCCACTCTCACAAAAAGGCGGCGGAAACGCAAAAAAAGCAGGGCGTGGAACAACGCCCGAAAAACGCTCCCCCCAACCAAGTACCAAATACGCAAAAGATGCTTAATAAGGTGGCTTTCCAGAGGGCGGAACCAGAATCGAGGCGGTTCAAAGCGCTCCTTTTCGCAAAACAAGGCGGGAAAACGCCGCAAACAAACAAAAACGCCCAAAAACACCGCCAATTTTTTTGAAACCGTTTTTGATTTTCCCGCGGTTTTATTCCGCGGGGAGTGTCCGTCGGTTTCTTTAATTTTGGCGCATTAAAGCACTGCGATGGAACGGCTTTTCCGCGGCACTGCCGCGCTTTTCCTTGCGGCGCTAATCGTTTTTTCCAGCGCAGCCTTCGCCGCAAGCACGGACGCGCCAAGCCTCGCAACGCAGACCGCAAAACTGTTCCTCAACGACACCGAGGCGATAAGCCTAAGCCTCGTCCCGTTCCAGGCCGGCGGGGAGAATTACTTCATCGTGAAAACCTCGGACGGAGAGCAATTGCTTTTGCACGAAAAGCGCACGCAAAACGGGACGCAGTACGAGGCGGTGGAAGGCGCGGGCGCAATCGAATCGCTTTTGTCGGAATACCGCAACGCCGAGGCCGCGCAATTCGACAACGACACGCTCGAGCAGATAAAAAGCGAAATCTCCACGCTCAACGCCACGTACCAGTACTGCGCAAAACCCATGAACGGCTTCCTCAACACGGGAACGCTTTTGTACCAGATACTTTACCTTGACGACATGGGCTCGGCCAACCGCACGCCGTACACGACAAACGCGGTGAACCGCATTAGGGGAAACCGGACCACGCTCAACAACGGCACCACGATAAAGCTCGCCAACGGAAGCGCGGAAATACTCGAAGCCGGATTCAAGTCCGCATCAGAGGCCGCCGCATTGGAAAACGCGCAGGAAAACCCCTCGGTCCTTGCCGACAAGCTCAACACGCTTTACTCGCAAATCGCGGCGATGAAAGGCGTCGCCACCGAATACTCCATGGACTTCGCGTTCCTGAAATCCCGCCACCCCGAAATGCTGAACAGGCGCGACTGCAACCTTTCCGCGCAAAGCTTCGACGCACTCGCGCAAATCCTCGAAAGCCAGGGCGCGGTGCTTGGCACGGGCGAACTTGCGCAAAAAATGGCGCAATCAACGTCCGAACGCAAGCCCACTTACGAGGCGCGCAAGGCCATGCTCGAATTCCAGAAACAGTACGACGCGCTTTCCGCCAGGGAAAAACAAATAGAAATATCCCTCGCGCCCGCGAACGTCACCCCCAGCAGCCTGAAAAGAAAGCTGTTGCAGCTTGAACGGTACCTCGGCGACCTGTCCAGCGCGGAAAACCTCTCCGACGCGCGCGTGAAACAGGGCCTGTTCCAAAAAAACTACGACAAGGCCCTTTCCGAGGCGCAAACCCTCTCCGACAACTCGACGCTGCAAAAAATAGCCCAAAGCGCCGCCGAAGTCAGGGAAGTCAAGCTCGCCATCGACGCCGCGGAAACTTCCGGCGGCGCGGACCCCGGCGCGCTTTTGGACGCGAAAACAAAATACCAGTCCCTGAAAGCCGAGCTTGACGACGCGCTGTTCTGGGTGGAATTCGGCGGAGGGGAACGGTTAGACCCAGGCACGTTCCAGAACCTCACGTTCAAGGCGGTGGACCTGAAAACGCAGGCATACGCCCTCACCGCGAAAACCGGCGCGCTCTCCGCAATCCGCCCCGAAACCATCCTAATCCCCATAATAGCCATCGCCGCAATAGCCGGCATCGCGTACTACTACTTCAAGACCAGGCGGCCCCAAGGGCTGTAAAAGAAAAAAAACCGGCGCGGAAAAACAACGCAAAGGGATAACAACGCCCCGCACGCAAAAAAGTTGGGAAAACCAAAATGGGCGCGCTTGATTCCATAAAACAAATGTTCCTCGGCACGTATTCTTACTCCAACAAGAAGGGCGCCAAATACTACCTGCACGCGAAAGTCGTGGCAACCGTCGAGACCGAGGACGGCGACAAGGAATCCAAAATCTACTACTTTTCCCACGACTCCAAGGACGCGATTTCCCTGCCCGACGGATTCCAAGTCGTAGAAAGCCCGAAAACCGGCCTGCCCGTGCTCAAAAAACTCCCCGGCACATGAACGGCGGATGCCAGTGGGGAAAATGGCAAATCTTAAAAACAAAAGAGCGCACGAACATAATCCTGAACGGTGCGACGGGATGGAAAGGGGTTGCTTTATTGGCGCGAGATACCTTCCCCACTGCCAAGTTTGATTTCCCCGAAGCCGGCAATAAACAAAATCCATTTTGCGTGCAGCGTACGCGCCTTGCAAAACAAGAACAATCGCGTTCACCGGAGGTAATTTGACATGCCTGAAGAAAACCAAGACGAAAATTGCTCCCAAAATTTCTTCGAGGAAAAAATCATCGTGCTTGACACCACGCTGCGCGACGGCGACCAGGCCCCCGGCATCCATTTGTCCGCGGAAAAAAAATTGTGGCTTGCCAAAAAACTCGACGAAAACGGCGTCAATGTAATCGAGGCGGGAAACGCGGCTGTCAGCGAGGGCGAAAAACAATCCCTCAAGGCGATTGCAAGCGCGGGATTGAACGCGCAAATACTATCGTTCGCACGCGCGCTCAACGCCGACATTGATGCCGCCGCGGAATGCAACGTCAACGGAGTGCATTTGGTGTTCCCGGCCTCCGAGCTGCACATACGCGAAAAACTCCGCAAAACACCCGTTGAGGCGATTCCCCGGATAATCGACTGCGTGAAATACGCCAAATCCCTCGGGCTCGTAGTGGAATTGTCCGCGGAGGACGGAAGCCGCGCGGACCCCGAATTCCTGAAAAAAATATTCCTAGAAGGCGCGCGCGCCGGCGCGGACCGTTTTTGCATATGCGACACCGTGGGCATACTCTCGCCCGAAAAAAGCTATTCCCTGTTCCGCGGCGTGAAAACCGCGTTGGGAAACAAAACGCTTGCGGTGCATTGCCACAACGATTTGGGGCTTGCCACCGCCAACACGCTTGCGGCGCTTCGCGCGGGCGCGGGAGAGTTCCACGGCACGATAAACGGCATCGGCGAGCGCACGGGGAACGCCGCGCTTGAGGAAGTAGCCGTTGGCCTGGAATATTTTTACTCGAAGAAAACGCTGAACCTCGAAAAGCTCTACGAATTGTCGGGGCTTGCAAAAAATTTGTCCAACTTTCCGCTTGCGCCGAACAAGCCGCTTGTGGGCGAGAACGCGTTCTCGCACGAGTCGGGAATACACGTGGACGGAATAATCAAGAACGCGCAGACGTACGAGGGCGTGCCCCCGGAAATCGTGGGAAGGAAAAGGAAAATAATCCTCGGAAAGCTTTCGGGAAGAAAATCAATCGACTTGAAACTGCGCGAGTTCGGCATAGAAATGGACGCGGACAAGCTCGAGGAAATATTCGGCCAGGTCAAAGCCCTTGGCGACCGGGGAAAGCTTGTCACCGACGCGGATTTGCTCGCAATAGTGCAGCAGACCATGGGCAACGGCAACGCGAAAAAAGTGACGATAGAAGAAATTTCAACAACCACCGGAAACCTCGTGCGGCCGTTCGCAAGCGTGCGCCTTAAAGTCCGCGAAAGCGGACAGGAGGAAGAAAAGAGCGCGACGGGAACCGGCGACGGGCCCGTGGACGCGGCGCTTAACGCGATTTACTCGGCAATCGGCAAGGGGGACGTGGTGCTTGAGGAATACCGCGTGGAAGCCGTCACCGGCGGCTGGGACGCGCTCATCAACGTGAAAGTCAAAATGCGGCGCGGGGAAAAGGAAATCTACTCCGGCGCGGTTGGCACGGACATCGTGCTGACAAGCGCGGAGGCCGCAATAAAGGCCATCAACGTGCTGCTTTGATTTTTTTGGCAACGCCCCCTTGGAGCACGTAAAGGAATAAAAGCGGAAAAGCGCACTAGAACGATTATGGAACGCATTGCAAAACCGCAAAAGCCGGCTTACAAGCCGGTTACGAAGAACGCCCTTGGCGAG
The DNA here is from genome assembly GCA_027371655.1 of Microcaldota archaeon. The sequence continues at coordinate 12,997 of DAHXMR010000184.1, read as the reverse complement.
CTTTCCGCACGCCACCCCGTGCTCGGGGGGGAACTTGGCGAGCGCATCGGCAATTACGTGGAAATGCTGGGCAGAACCCGCAAAGACAAGCTGCTTGGGGAAACCAAACCCGTGCACAAATACGACCTTGTTTACTCGGAGAAAGGCGGGAAAGTGCACTTCGTGCTTAGGAAAAAGCCCCGGGAACTTGAGGATTACCAGACCGAGCCGTACGACCCCTACAAATTCATCCCCCTTGCGCAGGCAAAAAAGAACGTGTTCGCCCACGAGGGCCTGCATGGCGAAAACCCCGCGGTGGCAAAACGCCTTTTGCGCTCGGTGGAATCGCTTGAATCCGGCGGGAAAACCGGCGCGAAAAAGCTCCTTCCCAAAGCCGCGGTGCTTCTGCGCGGAAAAGGCGCGCTTTCAATCAAGGAATACTCGAAAGAAGAACGCAACGCCGCCGAACGGGAAATCAACGACACGCTTGTTTCCGAAGAGGCCGTGCGGCGCATGAGGGAAGTGCGCGCGAAAGGCGAGCCCGCGATGATACCCGACGAACAAACTCGCGGGGCAGTCGAGGAAGAGCGCAGGAAAACCGCACGGGACCTCGAGGCGTTCAAGTGGGATTTCGAAGAGCTCACCAAAGCAAAGGCCCCAAATGACCTGGTCCCGCTGAAAGTGGCATTCCGCAACTTGAAATCCACGCACGACCCCAAACTCGATAACCTGTTCTCCGCCGGCAGGCTTGTGGCCGGCTACCCGCTTTTGCGCAACCCCAAATTCTACGAACGCCTGCGCCAATTCGAGGAAAACCTCAACGACAACAACCGGTACCTCGAAGTGCACCGGACCAACGAGGGGGGAAGGGAAAGCCTGCTTTTGGCCGCGGCAAGCTACCGAAACCCGGAAAGGAAAACGTTCTTCGCACGGGTAACCCCGCGCGGGTTCCAGCATGAAAACCCGCAAAGCATACACGACCGCGAAGTCGCGCGCATCCTCGCGCAAGGCGCGCTGCCCAAAACCGCCGCCCTGAATGCGGAAGGCAAACTGGTCCAGCACGAACTGGCCGAAGAGCACAAGCGCGGGTTCAAAAAGCGCGAAGAAGACCGCTAAAAAATTCGCGCGCGCAAAAATAACCGCGGATGGGCACGCTTGCGCCACAAAACGCCCGGAATACGCAGGCAGTTGGCGCCCGTTCCCAAACCTCGTTTTTTAAAAGCGCCAACCCGCACTAAGTTACCTCATGCTCGGCAAGCAAATCTCCCTTTTCAAGGAATTCCATCCAGTGCTCTCGCACCCCCGGTTCGCCCGCCGGCTCGGCGCGTTCGACAGGCTGTTCGCGGAAACTGGATACGAACCGGAACTTGCCCCACACGCCAGTTCGGGAAAAAAAGAGGCGCTCCACCTTTTCCTGAAACGCAAGCCCTCGGCATCAAGGCACGAGAATCCTGCCGTCACGATACTGGTCGGCGAAATAAGCGGCCAAACGTTCAAGCACTCGCCGCTTTTCACCAAGGCGCAGGGCCACACCGCGACCCCGCAGCTCATCCGCTCCTCGAAAGCCCTTCCCGCAAGGTTCAGGGCCTTGAAAAGCGGGGGCTTCAGCAAAAAAAGCTTCACGCACGCGGACAGGCGAAGCGCGATAACCGAGGCCGCCCTGCAAATCGCAACGGAATACTGCGGGGGCAAAAAAACAATCGCCGCACTGAAAACGACCAACGACCTTCCCGAAAACTTCCGGCCCGGCTGGGCGAAGAAAAAGCCGAAAAAATAAGCGGAAGCGCTTCAGCCGAACTTCGGCCTTTCCAGCCTGAACCCGACTTGCGAATCCTTTTCCAAAACAAAGCTCCCCGCGCCAACCGCGGCAAGCTTCCCGTCAACGTAGTATTGCCAGTATTTTCCGCCCTTGTTTTCGTTCTCCGAAACATTTTCGACGGCGTAAACGTATTCCCCCAAATCACCGAATCTTTTCGTCGAAAGGTTGAACGCCCTTGAAAACGCGTAAAGCGCAGGCGAGCCGTTCGCAACACGCACTTCGCGCGACAAAACCGTGCCGTTGCCGAAGTCCGCGCTTGCAACAATAGCCAATTCCGAACCAAAAGACGGCGCGGGAGTTTGCTGCGGGGATTGTTGCGAAAACTGCGCTTGATTTTCCTGCCCCAGCGATTGCTGTTGCTGCAGGCAGCCAAAAGAAAAAAAGAAAATTAAAAGAAAAAGAAAGGTTGCGGCGGCAGGAAAATTTTTCATTTCCGATTTGCGCCGCCGTCTTGGTTTAAAATTACTCCGCGGCGAGGGCGATGTGCATGCCCGCGGGCCTGCGCGAGATGTTTCCCGCGCGCAAGCCAACCAGGTATTTCACGCCCTTCTGCTCCGCCAAGTCGACGAGGCGCTGGGTGACTATGCCGTCGAGCACCACGCCCGACACCTGCGCGGTGTCGGAAAGGTGCTTCATTATCTCGCGGATCGGCACCTCGCTTGAAACGCTCAAGTCAGCGTCAAGCAGCCGGGCCTTCAGCGAGCCCTCGAGCTCCTTGAGCATTACCTTCGCCTTTTCAAGCTTCTCGCCTTCCTCCGCGCTCATCGCGGGCTTCGCGTCCGCCGCGGAAGCGGACTGTGCTGAAGCGGCTGCGGCCCTTGCCTCGGATTGCGGGGCCTGGGGAACCGGCACGTCGGGAAGCGATTCCTGCGAACGCGGCGCGAACACGCGGCCCGCGCGCTGGGGAGCCTCGGCAAGCCGCCTGTGCATGTCGCGGTCGTAGACGTTCTTTTGCGGGAAGCCCTCGCCCACCTGCGGCTCCTGCATCCCACCGCGCTGGCTGGCCTCGTACTGCTCCAGGGGCACGCGGCGGCGCAGGCACATTATGATTTCCTTGCGCGTGAGCTCCTCCACTTCCTTTCCCGCTGGGGCGCGGGCAACGAAGTCGATGTCCGTTGCGTGCGTGAGCTCCTTCAAAATTATGTCCCCGCCGCGGTCGCCGTCAAGGAACACCGTAACTTCCTTTTCGTGCCCAAGCTGCGCGATTGTCTTTCCGACGTTCGCGCCGCCTATCGCAACGATGTTCTTGATGTTGTTGCGCAGCATGTTCACCACGTCGGCGCGGCCCTCCACGAAAATCACTTCGGGATTGCGCGCGGCCTCCGGGCCCGCGGGAAGCTTGTCCTCGCCGTATGTCACGATTTCCGAGACCTTCGCGTCCTCGCGCACAAGCTCCGTGAGTTCCTTGCTCTCGGGAATTTCCTCGACAAGCATGGTCTTAAGCAAATTGCGCGCGCGGTCCAAAACCTGCTTGCGCTTCAAGTTGCGCGTGTCCTCGATTTTGGTAACCTGAATCCTCGCGTCGCACGGGCCCACGCGGTCCACGACCTCAAGCGCCGCGGCAAGAATGCTGGTCTCCGCCATATCCAAGCTCGACGGGACAAGCAAAGTGCCAAAGCACTTGCCAGAGCGCACGTTGGTGTCGACCTCTATGCGGCCGATTCTCCCGTTCTTCTGCAACTCGCGCAAATCAAGCTCGTCGCCAAGCAAACCCTCGGTCTGGCCGAACACCGCGCCGACGATGTCGGGCTTCTCGACGATGCCGTCCACTTCCAAATTCGCCTTGATCAGATACTTGACCGCGTCAATGTAAGTCTTACCCATGTTCAAAACTCAACTCCGTTCCAAATGAATTTCTCTCGAAATTTTTTCAATACGAATTTTCCGAACGCCCCGTTTGCCAGCACGCTACACCCTGCGGCTTTCCGCGCGAAGTATGAAAATAGCCGGCTGCTTGTCCCTGTCGGCTGCAATTCACGCCCGAAGCGGCATCCGGCGCAAGCGCCGGGTGCAGGAGTTGCTTCGGATTATTGCAGTCATTTGGGGAAAAGCAGCCGGCGCAAGAAACGCGCAAAACAACGGGCTTTGCCGCAAAAGCGCGAAGGCTATCGCATGGCAAAAAAGCGTTCGTCCTATGGGACGCGAAAAAAAATCCGACCGCGCGCTTCGCGCACCAAGCCCGGAAATTAATCCTGGCTTTGCACGGACAGGGGCACTGCCTCTGCCTTCGCGCGCTCGGTTTCCGCAATCAGGTCACACAAAGAAGGAGAAATGCGGACAATATCTTTTGCAGATACTATCCCCGTAATTTTGCCGTCTGCAATAATGACCAGTCTTTTCACGTTCTTCGCTCCCATGGTCTTGGCGGCCTCGTAAATGTCGGAGCCGGCCGAAATAGTGACAAGCGGGCTGCTTGCGAATTCCCTGATTTTGGAATCCGCCTTGCCGGACGCAAGCGCCTTGCGCACGATGTCCGACTCGGTGATGATCCCGTACGTCTTCTCCTTGGAATCCAATACCAGCAAACTGCCCACGCCGCGCTCCTTCATCTTCTTGGCGGCATCAACTATGGAAGCGGAGTCCTTGATGGTGACCAAAACGGTCCTCATGCAGTCTCCTACTTTAATCCCTGTGTCCATTATGCAAAAATTTTGCACCCCGCGATATAAATAGGTTTCAACGCGCGGGCGGGAAATTCGGCAATGAGCGAAATTGTATTAACCTATTTGCGCCAAAAGCGTTTTGTGGTGCGAATATGAGAAAACTGCCAGTCCTAACGCCTGACAAGGCGGCCATGCCCCGCGGGCCCAAGCGGCTTGAACAAATTGCCAACCGCATGGCAAGCTCGTTCAGGGAACCTGCCAGACGGCATATTATCGATGTTTTCCTAAAAACGCTGCCAAACTTAGTCATAAACGACTCGGAACCAAACTCGCCAATATTCGCCCCGAACACGCAACGGCACGAGAACATCGTGGTATTCCCGTACACGCACATTTATGCCCCAAACTATCAGTCTAGGCATCCATCTCAACAATCCCTTGCGAAACAAATTGGATTCGGCAAAATACGGGCGAATTTGAAAAGTTTGCACGAAAACGCCAGAAAACTCGAACTGGCTTTGGAAAACGCGGGGTATCGCGTCGCCAAACCGCAAACAACCGCGGGGCACGGGCTATCGCGAAGCAGCAGCCCTTATGGCCACCGCAACGAACACGTTGGCGACTTAAGGGTGCTCATAGACGCCGGCCACGGCGATCAGCCCCCGGCAATAGAAGTCCATCTTGCCGATAGCCTTTTTCCCCGGCTTGCAGAGGAATACATTGCAAGCGGCGGGTTAGATAAACGCGATTTGAAAATCTACGAACATTACGCGGGGATTAACGGCAAGCGTAAACTAAACCAAACAGATATCGCTGAAAAATTTGGGCTTACCCAGCCAATGGTCGGCCGAATAATAGCAAAAAAGCGCAAACAGATAGGCGAAGAAAACAAGACCTTAAATGGTATTGAGTGAACTCTTCCATCGGTTTCAGCGGAAGCCTGCCCTGCCAATGGTTTTATTCCCAAAAGGCGCTTGTTGTTCTTTGGAGTGCCGAATAATCGTTACATCAAGGGAGCAAGCGCCGAGCGCAGCCTTTCCAAGTTGCTGAAGGAAAAGGGCTTTCGGGTGGTGCGGGCGGGGGGCAGCGGCAGCGATGGTGAGAGCCCGGACCTAGTCGTGCTTTCGACCACGCGCAAGTTCGCGTTGGAGTGCAAGGCGTGGAAGTCGGATTATTTGTCGCTTGACAAAACCAAGGTGCTTGTTATGAAGGAGTGGGAAAAGGCCGCCGGCCTTCCCATATATGTGGCGTGGAAAAAACTGCGCGAGGATTGGGCGTTTTTGCCATTGTTTGCCCTGCGCGAAACGCCCTCCGCGTTCGTCGCAAATTCCTCGGACGCCGCATGCGCGATAACCTTCGAAGAACTCTGCAGGCAAAATCCGCGGCCGCAGGAAACCCCCGCAACGCCATAACGCGCCAAACCACCGGAATCGAAAGCCGCCAAAAACAAACCGGCGCCCAAAACACGCGTTGCAAAAGCCAGCCCCCCATTCCCCGCGGTTCCCGGCAAAAACGCGTTCACCCTCCCAAAAAGCCCTGCAAAAAACAAAGCTATTTTAACAAAGCAAGAGAAACGCTTTCCGGGAAAAACCAATGGACCGGACAAAGAGCGGAATCTACGGCCTCGACGAGCTCATAGAAGGCGGGGTGCCAAAGAAGCGCAACCTGCTTGTCGCAGGCGCGTGCGGCACTGGAAAAAGCATTTTCTCGATGCAATTCGCATACCGCGGCGCAGTCGAATACGACGAGCCCGCGGTCTACGTCACTTTCGACGAGATGCCGGACAAGCTGCGCCAGGACATGCTCAACTTTGGGTGGAACCTGAAGGAACTCGAACAAAAAGGCCTCATGGCAATCGTCGATGCCACAAGCGCGCGCGCCGGAATGCCCTCGGAAGAACAGCACGCGATGATGCCCGGGCAATTGGACATCGAGCGCGTGATAATCGAAGTGCTCGGCGTGTGCCGCAACATCGGCGCAAAGCGGCTTGTGATAGACTCCATTCCCGCCATGAGCTTCCAGTTGGAGAAGCAGTCCGAAATCCGCCGCACGATCCTCAAGCTCGCCTACATCATTTCCAGAAGCGGACTCACCAGCATCATGACCACCGAAATCCCGGAGCAGTCCTTCGGAAGCGGGCAAAGCATGATGTTCTCCAAATACGAGGTCGAGGAATACATCGCCGACGGCGTCATCCTCCTCAACTTTTTAGGCGTTGGAACCGGCGCCACGCGCACGCTTTACATAAGGAAAATGCGCGGCACCAAGCACTCCCTTGAAATCCACCCCATGGAAATCACCGACAAGGGAATAGTCGTCAAGAAAATCGAAGACGTCTTCAAGTGATTCGATGCGTCGGCGGCAAAACCGGTCTGGTAAAGGCGCGTTGATAAAGGGCGTACTTGAAAGCGTGCCTGCGGAATCCTTTGAAGGAATAGCCGAGATCATCCAAGAGCATTTGGAAGGTAAATCCGGAATTTATGCATTATACTACAACGATACGCTATACTATGTAGGAATAGCCAAGGATCTGCACAGCCGCTGTAAATGGCATATGAAAGACCGCCATGCTGGAAAATGGAACCGTTTCAGTATTTTCATAATAAACCGCGTCAAATACTTGAAAGACATCGAAACGCTCGTTCTACACGTATCTAAACCGCGAGGAAATAGGCAGTTGGGGCAAATTCCCCACCATCGTGAACTAGAAAAACTAGTTCGGCGGGAGATTGCAGAGCGAGGAAGAACGTTAAATGGCCTGCGCAAAGCAATTGGTAGATAAAAAACACGACAAACCAAGACTAGCGATTCGTCAATTGTCTTAGTTTGACTTTTAACTTTATAGAAAACGCTAGGTTAATATTCAACCAAAGTTGCTGTTATACTGCGGTAGCTTCCCAACGGATGAACCCCGCATAGCAGGGGGACAAGTAGGAGTGCCGCTCGTTCTTATTAATCAAATGTGGGTTATTCTGAACTTACCCGCAAGCAGTTCAATCCAACGCGCATCAGATCTAGCCTCTTTTTGAAATGCCGCGCCAGCGACTAAATCAGCAAGTTGAATTCCTTTGAAATCGCAGGAGTTAACGTGATTGATTTTAATTTTCTGGCAGGTGGGCGCATTAATTTTGGCACGCGCCGCTAAACTGCCAATTTTCTGTTCGATATCCGCATCTTTTGGCACTAACCCAATAATCGATTTGACCCTAGGGTCGCCAGATTGACCGGCAATCTGCACAAAATAATCAAATTGCTCCACACTACCCTTATCGGCGAATACAGTTAACCCCCCAGATGGGGGTAACCCCGAAGCAAGCGAAATACAACAACCAAAGGGCAGACTAGCCTGCGCCTTTATCACTGCAAGCTGGCCAGATATCGTTGGTTCTGCGCGTATGCTTTTCAACGTGTTTTCGAGAAGTTCGACTACACGCGGCTTAGCTTTCAACATGCCCGAAAATTTATACTCGCCAAATTCACGAAAATAACTCGCCACTTGCTCGTGCGCTGGGCGCGGCACTTTTAGAAGAAGCTGCGGCAAGCGCGGGTCAGGACAGGTAACCAAGCCAATTACCGAAACCCCTTGTTTGGGATCAGAAATATCGCCAGAAATATCCAAATAAGCATACTGCATACCAAAAAGAAAAAGCCGAAAACATAAATAGGCGCAACTAGTGCCTTTCCGCTGATTATCTTGCCAGTTCCGCAATGCTTTAAAATCTTAACAGTGTTAATTTCTGCATGCCCACGATACCCTGCGAGATAGTCGTCAAGGAAGTGCTGCCCTTCATAAGAAGGCAGTTCGCAAGCAGGATGAAAAAAGAGGGGAAAAAGCAGACGGAAATCGCCCGCGAGCTCGGCATCACCGGCGCCGCCGTCAGCTTTTACCTGAGCGAAAGCCGCGCAAAACCGTTGGGAAAAAAAGCCGAAGCGGCAATCGCCAAGGCGGTGGACGAGTTTTACTCGAAAAAGGAAGGCTTCGACAAAAAGGTTTGCGAAATCTGCCGCTCCTTGCGCTATTCCGGCGCGGTGTGCGGCATCGCAAGCAAATGCTCGACCCAAAAGGGCTGCAACGTTTGCAAATCCCCGTGTTGAATGAGAAAACCAAACGAGTTGGAAAAAATGAAGAGAATTTATCTGGACCACTCCGCGACCACGCCCGTGCGGCCGGAAGTCGTTAAGGCAATGCTTCCGTTTTTCGGGAAAACCTTCGGGAACGCCTCGTCGCTGCACGCCGAGGGCCGGGCGGCAAAGGAGGCGCTTGAAACCGCGAGAAAAAGCGTTGCCAACTCCCTTGGCGCCACAAGCCCGGACGAAATAATTTTCACTTCGGGGGGCACCGAGGCCGACAACCTCGCGATAATCGGGGCCGCGCTTGCGCAAAAGGCAAAAGGCAACCACATAATCACAAGCGCCATCGAGCACCACGCCGTGCTCAACGCGTGCAAGTTTTTGGAAAAACAGGGATTTTCCACCACCTACCTCCCCGTTTACGCCGAGGGCTTGGTGCGGACCGAAGACCTCGAGCGCGCAATCACCGGCAAGACCGCACTAATCACGGTAATGCACGCGAACAACGAAATAGGCGCCATGCAACCCATCGCCGAAATTGGAAAAATCGCAAAGCAACATGGGATAACTTTCCACACGGACGCGGTGCAAAGCGCCGGCAAAACCCCCACAAACGTGCAGTCCCTGGGAGTCGATTTGCTTTCGATTTCGGCGCACAAATTCTACGGCCCAAAGGGCGTCGGCGCGCTTTTCGTGCGCAAGGGCACGCTTCTTTCGCCCATCACCCACGGCGGCCACCACGAACACGGAAAGCGCTCGGGCACGGAAAACGTCGCGGGCATCGTGGGGCTTGCCAAGGCGCTTGAACTATCGCAGAAAGAACTTGCGGCCGAAAGCCTCCGGTTGCAAGGACTGCGCGACATGCTCATCAATTCGGTGCTAACGCAAGTGCCCGATTCGTGGCTTAACGGAAGCCGAGAAAAACGCCTGCCCAACAACGCGAACTTCGGCTTCAAGTACATCGAAGGCGAGGGGCTCGTGCTTCGGCTCGACGACTTGGGAATCGCCGCGTCCACCGGATCCGCGTGCTCGTCGCACTCGCTTGAACCATCGCACGTGCTCAAAGCCCTTGGGCTCGCGCACGTCGACGCGCACGGAAGCCTGCGCCTGACGCTTGGAAAAAGCACGGACGCGAAGGCGGTTGAAAAAACCGTTTCGGCAATCAAGAAAACCGTTGCCGCGTTGCGCGAAATGTCCCCCCTCTACAACGCGAAAGGCGCCGCGGCCGCAATCGGGACAAACGCTTGCTACGGAAAACACGACCGCGAAGGAACCGAGGATTAGTTCCCAAAAAAACATTTTTGATGGTGGAAAGAAAATGGCGGACTTGTATTCCGAAAAAGTCATGGAGCACTTCCGAAAGCCCCACAACGTCGGGGAAATAAAAAACGCCGACGGAGTGGGCACCGTGGGCAACCCGACGTGCGGGGACGTGATGTCCATTTACATCAAGGTGAAAGGCGGCAAAATCGCGGGCATCAAATTCAAGACGTACGGCTGCGGCGCGGCCATTGCCACAAGCAGCATGACGACCGACTTGGCCAAGGGAAAAACCGTCGAGGAAGCGATGAAAATCACGCGCGCAGACGTCGCCGACTCCCTCGGCGGCCTGCCGCCCATCAAGATGCACTGCTCGAACCTTGCCGCGGACGCATTGCACGCGGCGATACGAGACTACGAGTCAAAAAAGAAGAAGTAGCCGCCGGCACTAATGCCCTTCAAGTTTTTTCCACGCGCGTTCGACCAAATGCCATGCTAACTGGTCGCCGTGGGATTCCGTTACAAGCGCCATTATCCGCTCATTGTTCGCCCCGGCCTTGCGGAATTCCCCCAACCCCCGCAGCAAAGCGGCGTGTCCGGCCGGCAAATCCGACTGGGAAAGCAAAGCTACCGGATGGCTTTGGGTGGCAATCGGGCCCAAGCGGCGGTCTTTTGAAAGGACGTTTTGGACGCTTATCCCCTTGGTCCGGCAATAACGCACGAATTTGTCCGCCTGCTCTTTCGTGACTTCGCCGCCAAGCGGGGCGAGCCTGTAACTGATTTGAAAATGCGGAGTGCTGCCTTCCAGCGTAAACTTCCCCGAAACGGACACCAGCCCCTTTATGGGCTTGCCGCTGGGATAAGCAGCGTAAACCGCATCAAAAACCCGCGATGCGCCCGCGCCGAATGGCGTTTTAAGAATGCTTTTACGCGCCTTGCCGCCCGCCATTTCCATAAACCAGGTTATACAAGAAAAGGGTAATTAATTTGCCTGAAGACAATAACTCTCCTGCGCGGGGATGGCGGAACGGCTACGCGTTCGCCTGCAGTTGCTTGTTTTCCTTTTTTACCAAGGGAGCAAAGCAAGCGTGCGGCAAGCGAATCAAGGGGGTTCAACTCCCTCTCCCCGCTTTTTTCAATCAACGCAGCTTTAGCGCCTTCTTCGCCTTGCGCACCGCAAGGTAAAGCGATTCGCCCAAATCCGCGAACTCCGCCCGCCCGCGCTCAAGGGCCTTGCGCCTGAAAAGCGCGATGAAAAGCACGCCGGAAAGCGCGCCGAACAAGTGCACGGCAAGGCTCGTCTGCGACTCCCGCTCCCGCGCCTTTCCCTCCGAAATTTGAGACTCCTGTTGTTTCACCTGCACAAGCTTCTGCGAAACTGCCTCGGCCTCGGCGGTCCTGTTCTGTTCCACAAGCGTGTTCACTTCACCCTGCAACCGCCCCGCGGCCTGAGAAACGCCCTGCGAATAAGCGCTTGACGCCAGATTCACAGCGGGAATCACCAAAAACTGCAAAACAAGGGGCGTGGCAAGCAACAACGCAAGCGCCTGCCGCGGCTTCACCACCAGCGCCGCGCCCATCAGGCCGGAAACCGCGGCGCTCGCGCCGGCAAGGGGAACTCCGGGGTTAAGGAAAGAAAAAAGCGCTCCGGACAAAATTCCCGAAATGAAAAACACCGCGGCAACGCCAAGCCAGCCCGCCGCAAGCTCGAGGACGGCGCCGAAAAAAAGCAGGGGAACCAGGTTGCCGAACAAATGCTGCAGGCCCACGTGCAAAAACAAATGGGTGAAAACTCCGGAAGCGGGCGCCCCCGCGCCCCAAACCACGGCAAGCGGGCCGAACGCCGCGTCGGAAATGTACGGGTTGCCCCCGGACAGGAAAAAATACGCGCCCAAAACGAGTGCGCACAACGCAAGCGTGGCAAAAGGAATCCGCCCGGACGTGGAAGGCGCTGGCATGAGTGAAAATTAGCGGGGCAAACTATTAAACCGAAACCCGCCCGCCAGCGCTTGCGCTGAAGGACGATAAAATGAACTGGGTCGCACGATGAAAATTAGACCGGCCATAACGCCGGTGCGGCGACCAGTTCAACCCACCTTCACAGAATCCGTGCAGTAATTGATGAACGGTGCAATAAAAGGCTTTCGCGGTTTAAAAGCCCCAAAAACAGCGCAAAACCGCAGGCCGGCGGCAAGGGCAGTTTACGCCGCCGCTTTCGAACGGGTTTTTGCGGGTTTCGTGGTGGGAAGCCGCAGGCCGGAACGCGCCATCACGCGCTTTGCGAACGCCATCGGCACCCCCGCAACCTTCTTTTCGGGGTCGAACTTGCGGCTTCCGAACCACATCCTAGTTGAGTCATACCACGTGCTTTTGCCGCCCGCGTGGATAAGGTAAGCCGGCACGTTGAAGGTTTCCCCCTTGAAACGATAGGTCATGTCCTCGTTGGATTCCGTAGCGTAATAGGGAAGCTGCGACGGCTTCGCCTTGCGCAAAATAAAAGCGAGGTTTGCGCTGGTTGCGCGCTCCCTTTTTGCAGACATATCCGGGTACCCGTCGTAACCCGGGAAATCTATCCGCTTCTCCCCGGTCACCACGCGCTCCAAGTCCCGGAAAAAATTAAGCCGCCCCCCATCTTCCCCCGCCCTGCTTCGGGACACCGGGGGAAACGTGTCGTCGCCCACCCGCAAAAAATACGCAGGGCCGCGGCCGCCGTGGATTGTTTTTATGTACGAAAGCGCGAGGTTCGTGGCGCCGCCCGGCCCCATCTTTGCGGAGGGCCGGCGGCTGCCCGCATATGCGAAATGGAAAAACTCATTCGAATTCGCTCCGGGCTTGCCTGGCGGGAGAACCGCGCGCATGTCTTTGGGAGAAATGTAATGCACAAACACCCCGCGCGGGTTGCCGACCCTGTTCAAGAGCCTCGCGCGCTCAATCGCCGCCGGAGTATGCAATTCATCGGCGGGCTTTTCGTGGAAAAACTCGGCGTTGTCCACTATCACGAAATGTATCTCGCGGCCGAACAGCTTGCCGGCCGGCGCGCCGGAAACAAGCTTTGAAAGCCTGAACAAAAACCTGCGCGATTTTGGGTCCGTTTCGCCGCGCAGGGCTTTTTCAATGCTGGGCCCCGCCTCGACGCCGGCGCGCGCTGCAAACGCGTGCACGAACCATTTCGAAACGCAGCCGATGACGCTCGAACGCACCGATGGAAGGTGGATGTAAACCGGCTCGCGCCCTTGGCGCACGGAGCCTTGTTTGCCCGCCATAA